>CAKMOM010000082.1:0-20769 GCA_927910965.1 uncultured Streptococcus sp. | reverse complement strand
AAAGACGTAACATTTTTTCTCTTTCAAGATTTGTGTAATACGGATTTTTCTTAATTTGAGCAGTGACAAGTTCTTTCTTCTTCTCTACGATTGCTCTAAAAATATAACTTTTTAGTTCACTATCATAATTTCTATTATCATTTCGAGGTTCATGAAATTCAAATCTTTCTTTTCTATATTTCCAATCCCCAATATTTGCTATTATATTCTTTTCTTCTTTATCAATGTAATCTATAAAATATTGAAGATTTTCATTAAAGCGTTCAGAAATACTATTATTAAGAAATTTGATATCATTTTGTGAGAAAGAAAGTACACTCCAGTCTATTTGCTTCACTAAATTAAGAAAGTGTTCTTCATCCTTCCTCATAAAATCTATCTGTGCTTTTTTATATTCTGCAATTACTTTCTTAATCTCTTCTGGAGTCGTACTAGTAGCAGTTTCATGGCTTTCTTCCTGCGCATAAACTACTTGACTGGCAAAAGTTGGGACTAGTAAAGTCGACAGTCCTAAAGCTACTAAAGCATGTTTCATTTCTTTTTTCATTAATTTCTCCTAAATTCTTAATTTTTAAAACTATGAATTGGTGCTGGGATTTGTCCTCCACGAGAGATGAAATCAACAGACGAAGCCCCATTAACCTTCATAACAGGTGCAGTACCTAATAGGCCACCAAACTCAATCATATCGCCTTCTTTTCCTTTTGGAATAATACGAACAGCCGTTGTTTTCATGTTAATGACACCAATTGCTGCTTCATCTGCAATCATAGCCGCAATGGTTTCAGCAGGAGTATCTTCTGGGATGGCAATCATATCCAAACCAACGGAACAGATAGCCGTCATAGCTTCTAGTTTTTCCAAATTAAGAGAGCCATTTTGTACTGCAGCAATCATTCCTTCATCCTCTGAAACAGGGATAAAGGCACCAGACAAACCACCAACTTGGTTGCAAGCCATAACTCCGCCCTTCTTAACTTGATCGTTCAAGAGAGCCAAGGCAGCCGTCGTTCCATGCGTACCAACTGTTTCTAGTCCCATTTCTTCTAGGACACGTGCTACAGAATCTCCAACCGCAGGAGTTGCGCCAAACTCAAGTCCACAATACCAAACTCCACACCCAGTCTTTCACTAGCCATCTGACCAACCAATTGACCGATACGAGTGATCTTGAAGGCAGTTTTCTTAACCGTTTCGGCTACTACGTCAAAGCTCTGTCCACGAACTTTTTCCAAGGCACGTTTCACCACACCAGGACCAGAAACTCCGACATTGATGATAACATCTGCCTCCCCAACACCATGAAAGGCCCCCGCCATAAATGGATTGTCCTCAACAGCATTAGCAAACACAACCAATTTGGCTGCCCCCATATCAGATAAATTAGCCGTTTCCTTGATAATACGTCCCATATCTGCCACAGCCGTCATATTGATACCAGACTTGGTTGAACCGATATTGACTGACGAGCAGACCTTGTCCGTTTCAGCCAAAGCACGAGGAATAGAATTGATGAGAATCACATCTCCCTTTTGGTACCCCTTTTGTACCAAGGCAGAGAAACCACCAATAAAGTCCACACCGATTTCTTTCGCAGCCTTATCAAGCGCTTTTGCCAGAACAACGTAGTCCGTCGCATCTGTCGCAGCCCCAATCAAAGAGATAGGAGTCACCGATACACGCTTATTAACGATTGGAATCCCCAACTCAGCCGCAATTTCATCGCCAACAACCACTAAATTAGCTGCCTTGGTCGTAATCTTTTGATAAATTTTCTTCGCAGCACGATTGATATCTGGATCAATACAGTCCAAAAGAGAAATCCCCATGGTAATGGTTCTGATATCGAAGTTTTGCTCCTCAATCATGGCAATGGTTTCAGTAACTTGTCTAATATCCATGTGCACCTCCTAGATATTAAACATAGCTTCGAAAATCGCTGCACTCTGAATATTGATTTTTACATTCAAAGTTTGCCCAAAAGCTTCAAATTCATTACGAAGATAGGTAAAATCTTGCTTTTTATCACTAGAGACGACAGCCATCATCGTGAAATATTCATCCAAGACGGTTTGAGAGATATCATCAATATTCAACCCCATTTCTGCAATTTTACCAGAAACACCTGCAACAATTCCAGATTTATCTTTACCAACAACAGTTATAATCGCTTTCATAAGCAAACTCCAATTCTTCTTTTAATTAGGAAACCTGAACATTAAACAGGATTCTTTTCAAATAGTATAGCATAATTCTAACTAAAATACTCAAAAACGCCTGCTTACGAAGTTGTTCTTAAGAAAAAAACAATTTCGTAAACAAGCGTCTACTATCTCAACTTATGATGAGTGTTCCCGCTAGGACCGAAATCCTAGCGGTAGACCAGAGCTAGACTAAGAGCACAAGACTCCATCATCATAACACTCAACAAAATTGATGATTTTATACTAATTCGATGATCGCCATTGGCGCTGCATCACCACGACGTGGTTCAGTTTTAAGGATACGAGTGTATCCACCGTTACGTTCAGCATAACGAGGTGCGATTTCTGAGAACAATTTTTGAAGTGCTGTAGTAGAAGTGTACTTATCAGTTGCTTCATCATAGTTTTCAGATGCGATTTCATTACGTACGAAAGCAGCTGCTTGACGACGTGCATGCAAATCACCACGTTTACCTAGAGTAATCATTTTTTCAACAGTTTTACGGATTTCTTTAGCACGAGCTTCAGTTGTCACGATTGATTCGTTGATCAAAAGGTCAGTTGTCAAATCGCGAAGCATTGCTTTACGTTGTGAGCTAGTGCGTCCTAGTTTACGGTAAGCCATTTATTCCTCCTTTATTTATCTTTTAATCCAAGACCCAAATCAATGAGTTTGAGTTTCACTTCTTCCAAACTCTTGCGTCCAAGATTTCGTACTTTCATCATCTCTGCTTCAGATTTTTCTGTCAAATCATGCACAGTATTGATACCGGCACGTTTCAAACAGTTGTATGAACGCACAGACAAGTCCAGTTCCTCAATCGTACGATCCAAAATACGGTCGTCAGATTCAGTATCAGCTTCTTTCATCACTTCAGTTGACTTAGCAATCTCAGTAAGATTTGTAAACAAATCAAGATGTTCTGTCAAAATACGTGCTGAAAGCCCTAAAGCATCTTCTGGAATAATTGTTCCATTTGTCAAGATTTCAAGGGTTAATTTGTCAAATCCATCATTGCTACCTACACGAGCAGGTTCCACTTGATAGTTGACTTTTGTAACTGGTGTATAAATAGAATCTACAGCAAGTGTTCCAACTGGTGCATTATCTTTTTTATTTTCATCAGCAGGTACATATCCACGACCACTGTTAACAGTCATAGTCGCTTTTAGGGAAGAACCTTCACCGATTGTAAAGAGATAATGATCTGGATTTACAATTTCAATATCGCTATCTGTCAAAATGTCACCAGCTGTTACCTCAGCAGGACCTTCAACATCCAGTTCGATGATTTTTTTCGTCTTCAACGTACGATTTCACTGCAATTCCTTTAATGTTCAGAATGATTTGCATCACGTCTTCACGAACACCTGGAACTGTGTCAAACTCATGTAACACACCATCAATATTGATAGATGTCACAGCTGCTCCTGGTAGAGAAGCTAGAAGTACACGACGAAGAGAGTTACCAAGAGTTGTACCGTAGCCACGTTCAAGTGGTTCGATTACAAACTTGCCATAATCTTTATTTTCATCAATTTTTGTTATATTTGGTTTTTCAAACTCGATCATTTAGTTACTCCCTCTTAAACGAAAAGCAGTGTAATGCGATGATTATACACGGCGACGTTTTGGAGGACGAGCACCATTGTGTGGCACTGGAGTCACATCACGAATTGCTGTTACTTCAAGACCAGCGGCAGCAAGCGCACGAATAGCTGACTCACGACCAGAACCTGGACCTTTTACAGTAACTTCAACTGATTTAAGACCGTGTTCTTGTGCAGATTTAGCAGCAGCTTCAGAAGCCATTTGAGCAGCGAATGGTGTAGATTTACGAGAACCTTTGAAACCAAGAGCACCAGCTGATGACCAAGCAATTGCATTACCATGCACATCAGTAATCATAACAATAGTGTTATTAAATGTAGCGTGAATATGAGCAATACCAGATTCGATATTCTTTTTCACACGACGTTTACGTGTTGGTTTAGCCAAGACTTTTACCTCCTATATTATTTTTTCTTACCAGCAATCGCAACAGCTTTACCTTTACGAGTGCGAGCGTTGTTTTTAGTGTTTTGTCCACGGACAGGAAGTCCACGACGGTGACGGATACCACGGTATGAACCGATTTCCATCAAACGTTTGATGTTCAAGTTTACTTCACGACGAAGGTCACCTTCAACTTTGATTGCATCCACTTCACGACGGATAGCATCTTCTTGATCTGATGTAAGATCACGTACACGAACATCTTCTGAGATTCCAGCAGCAGCCAAAATTTTCTTAGATGTTGCAAGTCCGATACCATAAACATAAGTCAATGAGATTACTACGCGTTTGTCATTTGGAATGTCAACTCCAGCAATACGAGCCATGTTTTCTCCTTTCTATCTTATCCTTGACGTTGTTTGTGTTTTGGATTTGCTGGGCAAATTACCATAACACGACCATTACGACGAATAACTTTACAGTATTCGCAAATTGGTTTGACCGATGGTCTTACTTTCATTTCTTATCCCTCCAAGTTTTTCGATTATTTAAAGCGGTAAGTGATACGTCCACGTGTCAAGTCATATGGACTCATTTCGACAGTAACACGATCTCCCGCTAAAATACGAATATAGTTTTTACGAATTTTACCAGAAACTGTTGCTAAAATCTGATGTCCATTTTCAAGTTCAACCGTAAACATTGCATTCGGCATTGTATCAACTACTTTGCCTTCAACTTCAATCACATCGTCTTTTGCCACGCAAAAGCACCTCCATAAATTTCGATTCGATGCCTCTAGACACAGAGACAACAATTATAAGTCAGACTATCTCAGTATAACATTTGTAGCGGATTTTTGCAAGTGCGAAAAACGCTTTATTTCAAATTTGTCAATACTTTTTCGATATCTGAGAAGACATCATTGATATCTTGATTACCTTCGATGTCATGAACCAAACCTTTGGCACGATAGTGAGCAATGATTGGTTCTCCTTGAGCAATATTAACATCCAAACGACGTTTGACTGTCTCAGGCTTATCATCTTCACGTTGGTAGTAATCTTCTTCTTTATAGTCAACTGGTGGGTTAAAGATCTTATGGAAAGTTTCTCCAGTTACGCGGTGGATGATACGACCACTCAAACGTTCCAAGAGGCTGTCAGGGTTCACTTCAATGTTGATAACCCCTTCTAGTTCAATGCCAAGTTCAGCCAAAGTTTTGTCCAAGGCATGAGCTTGTTCGATCGTACGTGGGTAACCATCCAACAAGAATCCTGTTTCTTTAATATCATCTTGTGAAAGACGTTCTTTTACGATTCCATTTGTAACTTCGTCAGGAACCAATTCACCCTTGTCAATGTATGACTTAGCAAGAACACCCATTTCAGTTTGATTTGCCATTGCAGCTCGGAACATATCACCTGTTGAGATATGTGCAACATGGAATTGTTCTACGATTTTTGCTGCTTGAGTTCCCTTACCTGCACCAGGTAAGCCCATAATCAAAAGATTCATGATTTGATCTCCTTATTTTATTTTTAAATAGAAGCAAAAAGTCTTTTCACCCCTATTTAAAAACAAAATAGAAGAGGGGAGACCAAACTCTCACTAATGTTAGAGTTAAACCTCCACTCCCTCAGTATTTACTGATTTCGTAAATACTTTTATTCTGTTCTGTCCATGAAACCAACATACTTACGTTTCAATAGGTAACCTTCCAATTGTTTGATTCCTTCAATACCTGTAGAGATAATGATCAAAAGACTAGTTCCTCCAAAAGCAACTGCTTCTGAAAGTCCGAAAACATCTTTTGCTACAATCGGTAAAATAGAAATCACACCAAGGAAGAGGGAACCAACAGTTGCAAGACGACGAAGAAGTTTAGACATATATTCTTCTGTACCTTTACCAGGACGAACTCCGTGGATATAGGCACCGCTCTTTTGTAGATTCTCTGCAGCTTTTTCAGGATTAATCTGTACAAACGTATAGAAGAATGTAAAGAGAATAATCAACAAAGCATACATAGCAATACCAGTTGGTGAAGTTGTTGCCAGCATCTCTTGTGCTGTTCTTACCCAAGCCCAATCATGACCTGTAGCGCTCAAAAACTGAAGAATAGCCGCAGGCGCTGCAGTAATCGAACTCGCAAAGATAACAGGGATAACTCCAGCAGGGTTTACCTTCAAAGGAAGGTAAGAGCTAGATGGAGCACCTTGTGCAACCTTAGTATATTGGATTGGAATTTTGTATTCTGCTTGTTGAACATAAGTTGTAAAGTAAATGATCAACAATACAGTAATAATCAAAATGATTACAAAAATGATAGATGAGTTGATACGGTCACTTGGGACGTTCACAAAGTAGTCCACATAGATGCCCTGAATCATATCTGGAATTGAGGCAACAATCCCAGCAAAAATAATCATAGAAACACCATTTCCGTATCCCTTATCTGTAATTTGCTCTCCCAACCAAGTCACAATCATGCTACCAGCTGTTAAGATGATACCAATCATGATAAAGACTTGTGGAGTAAGAGCTGTTTTCAACAATTGAGCTCCAGCCAAAGTATTAAAACCAGCTGTAATCCCGATAGATTGCACAAAGGCTAAAACAAGAGCAATATAACGAGTAGCTTGATTCAATTTTCTTCGACCTACTTCCCCTTGTTTACCCCACTCTACAAACTTGGGCAAAATATCCATTTGCAAGAGTTGGACAACGATAGAAGCCGTAATGTAGGGGCTAACACCAAGAGCAAAAACTGAGAAGTTTTTCAAGGCATTCCCTGACACCAAGCTCAACATGTTTAAGAAGGATAATCCACTTAAAGCATTCAAGCTATTGGCATTCACACCAGGAACTGTAATGCTAGTTCCAATACGAAAAACCAAAAACGATAAAAAATTGTAAATAAAATTTTTTGATCGAACCTGCTTGACTTTAAGAGCTTCTCTTAATAATTTAAAAAACATAGGTCACCTCTCTTAGATGACTTCTACTGAACCACCTTTAGCAGTGATAGCTTCTTCAGCTGATTTAGAGAATTTAGCTGCTTTCACAGTCAATTTCTTAGTCAACTCACCGTTACCAAGAATTTTAACGCCTGATTTTTCAGCTTTAACAATTCCTGCTTCGATAAGAACAACTGGAGTTACTTCAGCACCATCTTCAAAGACGTTCAATTGGTCAAGGTTCACAATTGCGTATTCTTTAGCGTTGATGTTAGTGAATCCACGTTTTGGAAGACGACGGAACAATGGAGTTTGTCCACCTTCAAAACCAAGGCGAACTCCGCCACCGCTACGAGCTTTTTGACCTTTTTGACCACGACCAGATGTTTTACCGTTACCTGATGAAGTACCACGACCAACGCGGTTACGTACTTTACGAGAACCTTCTGCAGGTTTCAATTCATGAAGTTTCATTTTTATTTTCTCCTCTTTTGTAAAATGCTAGCGCCGATAAGGGAGAAAAGGTTGTCTCCCCCATCAACTCGCCTATACGACGTCATCATAGATGACTATATCTAGTTTTAGGGGATGGTATAGTGCACATCCCCTAAAAATTCATTAGTTTACTTCTTCAACTGTTACCAAGTGAGATACTGCTGTGATCATACCACGGATAGCAGCGTTATCTTCTTTAATAACAGAGCTGTTCAATTTGCCAAGTCCAAGTGCTACAACAGTTTTACGTTGTGATGGAATGCGTCCGATTGGAGACTTAGTCAAAGTAATTTTAATTTGAGCCATTTTATCCCCTTTCTTATGCCAAATCAGAAACTGAAATACCACGAAGGGCAGCAACTTCTTCAGCGCGTTTCAATTGTTTCAAACCTTCAACAGTTGCACGAACAATGTTGATTGGAGTGTTAGAACCAAGTGATTTAGATGTAATATCTGCCACACCTGCCAATTCCACAACGGCACGAACTGCACCACCAGCGGCAACTCCAGAACCTTCTACAGCAGGTTTCAACAATACTTTAGCTCCACCGAATTCTGAAAGAACTTCGTGTGGGATTGTTGTTCCAACCATAGGAACTTCGATCAAGTTTTTCTTAGCATCATCTACTGCTTTACGGATTGCTTCTGGAACTTCTTGAGCTTTACCAGTACCAAATCCTACGCGACCGTTGTGGTCACCAACAACAACAAGAGCTGCGAAACGAAGACGACGTCCACCTTTAACAACTTTTGTAACACGGTTGACAGCAACTACGCGTTCTTCTAATTCAACTGCATTGTCTTTAAATGCCATTTTCTAGTGTCCTCCTATTAGAATTTCAATCCGTTTTCACGAGCTGCATCAGCCAAAGCTTTCACACGTCCGTGATATAGATATCCACCGCGGTCGAACACCACTTCTGAAATACCTTTAGCGTTTGCACGTTCTGCAACGAGTTTACCGACAGCAACGGCTTGTTCAGTTTTAGTTCCTTTTGAAACTTCTTTGTCAAGAGTTGAAGCACTTGCGAGCGTTACACCCGCTACGTCATCAATCACTTGAGCGTAGATGCCTGTATTAGAACGGAATACGTTCAAACGTGGGCGATCAGCAGTTCCAGAGAGTTTTCCGCGAACGCGACGGTGGCGTTTTTGGCGGAGTTTGTTTTTATCTGGTTTTGAAATCACAGTTTTCACCTCTTTAGTTTTAAATCGTGTGCTATGCACAAAGTTGGAAAATAGGTTGGTGGTTGAAAATCAACCACTCAACATTATTTACCTGTTTTACCTTCTTTACGGCGAACAAATTCACCAACGTAACGGATACCTTTACCTTTATATGGTTCTGGTGAACGAAGGCTACGTACGTAAGCAGCTGTTTGACCAACTACTTCTTTTGAAATTCCGCTAACAACGATTGTTGTTGGGTTTGGAAGTTCAAAAGTAATTCCTTCTGGAGCTTCAACTTCGTCTGGATGAGATTTACCAACAGCCAAAACAAGTTTAGATCCTTGAAGTTGTGCACGGTAACCAACCCCGCGCATTTCAAGTTCTTTCTTGAATCCTTCTGATACACCAACAACCATGTTGTTCAAAAGGGCACGAGTAGTTCCGTGGATAGTTTTCATTTCTTTTGAATCGTTTGGACGGTGAAGAGTTACTTCAGTACCTTCCACACGGATTTCAATATCTTTTGAGAACTCACGAGTAAGTTCTCCTTTAGGTCCTTTTACAGTTACAACGTTGTCATTGTTAGTGAGTTCAACACCAGCAGGCAACACGATAACTTTATTACCAATACGTGACATGTTTATTTTCTCCTGTTAAATTGTCAGGCCAGAAAGGCCAGTTTTCACGGGGGTCAGATACTTATTTAGTTCAAGAGCTGAACTGAACACGCTCTAAGAACTGTGCAAAATAGATAAGTTGGCTTGTTTGTAAACAAACTTCTCCAACTTCCTAATTTTGCTTTGTTCTTTACGAGCTTTGTATCTTGATTTTACCAAACGTAAGCGATAACTTCTCCACCAACATTCTTTTGGCGTGCTTCTTTATCAGTAAGCAAACCTTCAGAAGTTGAAAGGATAGCAATTCCAAGTCCATTAAGAACTTTTGGAAGGTCTTCACGTTTTTTGTAGACACGAAGTCCTGGTTTAGAAACACGTTTCAAATTAGTGATAACTTTTTCACCGTTTGGTCCGTATTTAAGAAATACACGGATGATGCCTTGTTTGTCATCTTCGATGATTTCAACGTTTTTTACAAAACCTTCGCGTTTAAGGATTTCAGCAATCCCTTTTTTGATATTAGATGCAGGTACTTCAAGTACTTCGTGTTTAGCTTGGTTAGCGTTACGAATACGAGTTAGGAAGTCTGCGATTGGGTCAGTCATAACCATTTTGTTTTTCTCCTCTTACTAGTAGTTTGCAAGTTGCACTTGCTAGTTAATACATGATACAAAGAGCGTAACAGCAAGAGCAAAAATAGGCAATTTGATGCAGGAGCGATGCTCCAAAGAAAATTGGTCTTTTTGCCAAAGCTGTAGCTCGTGTTCAAATTGGCAAGCCCAACTGAACCCGGGCTAAACTCTGTGTGAAAAAGATAAACTTTCCTAGAAACTTCAGTTTCTTCGTCAAGTTTCCTATTTTCACTTAGAGTTTTGACGCTCTTGATATCTTAAATTACCAAGATGCTTTTGTTACACCAGGGATTTGTCCTTTGTAAGCTAATTCACGGAAGCAAACACGGCAAAGTTTAAATTTGCGGTAAACTGAATGTGGACGACCACATTTTTCACAACGAGTATAAGCTTGAGTAGAGAACTTCGCTGGACGTTTGTTCTTAGCAATCATTGATTTTTTAGCCATTAGATTTACCTCCTATATTATTTTGCAAAAGGCATTCCAAGGCCTGTAAGCAATGCACGTGACTCTTCGTCAGTGTTAGCAGTTGTTACGATAACGATGTCAAGACCACGAGTTTTGTCAACGTCATCGAAGTTGATTTCTGGGAAGATCAATTGTTCTTTCACACCAAGTGTGTAGTTTCCGCGTCCATCAAATGATTTTGTTGGAACACCGTGGAAGTCACGTACACGTGGAAGTGAAACTGAAACCAATTTATCCAAGAATTCGTACATACGTTCACCACGAAGGGTAACTTTTGCACCGATCGCAACACCTTCACGAAGACGGAAGCCGGCGATTGATTTTTTAGCTTTAGTGATAAGTGGTTTTTGACCTGAGATAAGTGCCAATTCTTCAGCAGCTTTTTCAAGGCTTTTAGCGTTTGATACAGCTTCACCAACACCCATGTTCAAAACGATCTTATCTACTTTAGGCACAGCCATCACTGATGAGTAGTTGAATTGTTCTGTCAAAGCAGGAACTACTTCATTAAGATATTTTTCTTTTAAACGATTTGCCATTATACTTCTCCTTTCCTTCGTGATTAATCAAGCACTTCGCCTGATTTTTTGTTGTAGCGAACTTTTTTTACCGTCTACAAATTTGTAACCAACACGACCAGCTACGCCATTTTTGTCCAATACTTGAACGTTTGATACGTGGATAGCTGCTTCTTTCTCGATGATACCACCTTGAGGAAGCTCGTTAGTTGGACGTTGGTGTTTCTTAACGATGTTAACACCTTCAACGATAACTTTGTTTACTTTTGGAAGGGCAGTAAGGACAACAGCTTCTGTTCCCTTATCTTTACCAGCGATTACGCGAACTTTGTCGCCTTTTTTTACAAACATTAGGTTTCTCCTTGATTTTTCTTACGCCCATAAGGGCACCCTAGCTTGAAGCTAGGGGACTAGTTTGTTTCTAAAAATTAAAGTACTTCTGGAGCAAGTGACACGATCTTCATGAAGCCACCTTCACGCAATTCACGTGCAACTGGGCCAAAGATACGTGTTCCGCGAGGAGTTTTGTCTTCACGGATGATAACTGCTGCGTTTTCGTCAAATTTGATGTATGAACCATCAGCACGACGAGCACCTGATTTAGTACGAACGATAACTGCTTTAACAACGTCACCTTTTTTAACCGCACCACCAGGAGTAGCTTGTTTTACAGATGCCACGATAACATCACCGATGTTTGCAAATTTACGTCCTGAACCACCAAGAACTTTGATAGTCAAGATTTCGCGAGCACCGCTGTTGTCTGCGACTTTCAAACGAGTTTCTGTTTGAATCATTTCAGTTTTCTCCTTTCAGGTTTGATTAGATGATGACCGCTTCTTCAACAACTTCTACAAGACGGAAACGTTTTGTAGCTGAAAGCGGGCGAGTTTCCATGATACGTACGATATCGCCTTCTTTGGCAACATTGTTTTCATCATGAGCTTTGTATTTTTTAGAGTAGTTAATACGTTTACCATAGACTGGGTGGTTACGTTTTGTTTCAACTACAACTGTGATTGTCTTGTCCATTTTGTCAGATACAACACGTCCAACAAGAACTTTACGATTATTGCGTTCCATTGAAATTTCTCCTTCCCTAGTCTATTATTTCGCTTCAGATTGAACTGTTTTGATACGAGCGATTTGTTTTTTAACTTCTTTCAAGCGAGCTGTTTGTTCCAATTGACCAGTAGCAGCTTGGAAACGAAGTTCAAACAATTCTTTTTTCAATTCGTTTTCGCGCTTCGCGAGTTCTTCTTGAGAAAGACCACGAAGTTCTTTAACAAATTCTTTTACTTCATTAAGTTTCATGCCTTCTCCTTATTCTGCTTCACGTTTTACGAATTTACATTTAACTGGCAATTTGTGGCTAGCAAGACAAGCGCTTCGCGTGCAATCTCTTCAGATACACCAGCAATTTCGAACATCACTTTACCACGTTTAACTGGTGCTACCCAACCTTCAGGTGCCCCTTTACCAGATCCCATACGCACACCGATAGCTTTAGCAGTGTATGATTTGTGTGGGAAGATTTTAATCCAAACTTTACCACCACGTTTCATGTAACGAGTCATGGCGATACGAGCAGCTTCGATTTGGCGGTTAGTGATCCAGTGGCTAGTTGTAGCTTGAAGACCGTATTCACCGAATGCTACTTCTTTTCCACCTTTTGCTTCACCGCGCATTTTTTCCACGGAATTCACGACGGTGTTTAACACGTTTAGGTACTAACATTGGTTATTTACCTCCTTTAGTGTTTTTGCGAGCTGGAAGAACTTCACCACGGTAGATCCATACTTTAACACCAAGTTTACCGTATGTAGTATCTGCTTCTTCCCAAGCGTAATCGATATCTGCACGAAGTGTGTGAAGTGGAACAGTTCCTTCAGAGTATCCTTCAGCACGGGCGATATCTGCACCGTTCAAACGACCTGATACTTGAGTTTTGATTCCCTTAGCTCCAGCACGCATTGCACGTTGGATTGCTTGTTTTTGTGCACGACGGAAAGCAACACGTTGCTCCAATTGACGAGCAATTCCTTCACCTACAAGGTGAGCATCCAAATCAGGTTGTTTGATTTCGATGATGTTGATGTGTACTTGTTTTCCAGTCAATTTGTTAAGTTTCGCACGGAGTGCATCAACGTTAGCACCACCTTTACCGATAACCATACCTGGTTTAGCAGTGTGAAGTGAAACGTTAACTTTGTTTACTGCGCGTTCGATTTCGATAGTTGAAACTGCTGCGTCAGCAAGTTCTTTTTGAACGAATTTACGGATTGCAAGATCTTCATGAAGGTAATCCGCGTATTCTTTTTCAGCATACCATTTGGCATCCCAATCACGGATGATGCCGACACGCATACCAATTGGATGTACTTTTTGACCCACGATTTTACCTCCTTATTTTTCTGCAACAGCTACAGTGATGTGAGCTGTACGTTTGTTGATTGGTGAAGCTGACCTTTCGCACGTGGACGGAAACGTTTCATAGTTGGTCCTTCGTTTGCGAATGCTTCAGATACTACCAAGTTAGCTTTATCCAAACCAAAGTTGTTTTCAGCGTTAGCTACAGCTGAGTTCAAAACTTTCAAGATGATTTCAGCGGCTTTGTTTGGAGTGAATGTCAAGATTGCGATTGCATCGGCTACGCTTTTACCACGGATGTTATCAAGAACAAGACGTGATTTACGAGGTGAAACACGTACTGTACGAGCCATTGCTTTAGCTGAAGTAATTTCTGCCATTTATGTTCTCCTTATTTTCTACGTGTTTTCTTGTCGTCTGCAGCGTGACCTTTGTAAGTACGAGTTGGTGCAAATTCACCAAGTTTGTGACCTACCATGTCTTCTTGGATGTAAACAGGTACGTGTTTACGTCCGTCATAAACTGCAATAGTGTAACCAATGAAACTTGGGAAGATCGTTGAACGACGTGACCAAGTTTTAATAACTTTTTTCTTTTCGTCGTTAGCTTGAGCTTCAACTTTTTTCATCAAATGCTCATCGACGAAAGGTCCTTTTTTAAGACTGCGTCCCATTTTTATATTTTCTCCTTTAAATGTTGTACCACAGCGGCTTGCGCTCCTATGGAGCGCTACCGAGCTGGCGGATTTACTAGTTGCTTAAGCGACTAGTTTAATATTATTTCTCGTTGCGACGACGAACGATAAGTTTGTCAGATTTCGCTTTCTTGTTACGAGTTTTAAGACCAAGAGCAGGTTTGCCCCATGGAGTAGATGGTGCTTTACGACCAACTGGTGCTTTACCTTCACCACCACCGTGTGGGTGATCGTTAGGGTTCATTACAGAACCACGAACTGTTGGGCGGATACCTTTCCAACGGCTACGTCCTGCTTTACCAAGGTTTACAAGTCCGTGTTGTTCGTTTCCGACAACACCAACTGTAGCACGGCAAGTTCCAAGAATCATACGAACTTCACCTGATTGAAGACGAACAAGAACGTATTTACCTTCAGAACCCAATACTTGAGCAGATGCACCAGCAGCACGTACCAATTCACCACCACGACCAGGTTTCAACTCGATGTTGTGGATCAAAGTACCAACTGGGATGTTAGCAAGTGGAAGAGCGTTTCCGACTTTGATATCTGCTTCTGGACCTGAAACGATACGTTGACCTACTTCAAGACCTTTTGGAGCGATGATGTATGCTTTCACACCGTCAGTGTAGTGTACAAGAGCGATGTTTGCAGAACGGTTTGGATCGTACTCGATTGTTTTAACAACTGCTTCAACGTTGTCTTTGTTACGTTTGAAGTCAACCAAACGGTAGAAACGTTTGTGTCCGCCTCCTTGGTGACGAACTGTGATACGACCGTTGTTGTTACGACCAGCCTTGCTCTTCAATGCAACAAGCAATGATTTTTCAGGAGTGCTTGTTGTGATTTCAGCGAAATCCAAAGAAGTCATATTACGGCGACCGTTTGTTGTTGGTTTATAAACACGAATTCCCACGATATTTCCTCCTTAGATTATTCAGCTTCAGCAGCAAACAACTCGATTGCTTTAGAATCAGCTGTAAGTGTGATGATAGCTTTTTTAGTTTTGTTAGTAAAACCAGTGTAACGTCCAACACGTTTAGCTTTTGGTTTTACGTTGATTGTGTTAACATTAGCAACTTTAACACCTTCGAAAGCAGCTTCAACAGCTTGCTTGATCAAAAGTTTGTGTGCACGAGTGTCAACTTCAAATACATATTTTCCTGCTTCAAGTTGAGCCATTGAGCTTTCAGTGATTACAGGTTTTTTGATAACATCATACAAATTCATTATGCAAGAACCTCCTCGATTTTAGAGATAGCTGCTTGAGTAACAAGAAGTTTGTCACTATTTGCGATGTCAAGAACACTTGCAGTTGTAGCAGTCGCAACTTTCACGTTTGGAAGGTTACGAGCTGAGAGAGCTGCGAATTCGTTTCCTTCTTCAAGAATAACAAGGACTTTAGAATCGATGCTCAAAGCTGCAAGAACTTTTGCAAATTCAGCAGTTTTTTGGAGCTGTAAATTCAAGAGAATCAACGGCTACAAATTTATTTTCAGCAACTTTTTCTGAGTAAACAGATTTAAGTGCAAGGCGACGAACTTTTTGAGGAAGTTTGTACGCATAGCTACGTGGAGTTGGTCCGAAGACGATGCCACCACCACGCCATTGTGGAGAGCGGATAGAACCTTGACGAGCACGTCCAGTTCCTTTTTGACGCCATGGTTTGCGTCCGCCACCTGAAACAGCTGAGCGGTTTTTAACTGCGTGAGTTCCTTGACGAAGGCTAGCACGTTGGCTGATAATCACATCAAACACAACAGATTGGTTTGGTTCGATACCAAAGATTGCATCGTTAAGAACAACTTCGCCCGCTTGTTTACCAGTTTGGTCGAATAATGTTACATTTGCCATTTTGACTGTATTCCCCTTTCCTTATTATTTACCAGCTTTAACTGCTGATTTGATAGTGATAAGAGATTTCTTAGCACCTGGTACGTTACCTTTGATAAGGATAACGTTCTTTTCTGGAACAACTTGTACAACTTCAAGGTTTTGAATTGTTACGCGGTCGCCACCCATACGTCCTGCAAGGTTTTTACCTTTGAATACGCGGTTAGGTGCAACAGGTCCCATAGAACCTGGACGACGGTGGTAACGTGAACCGTGAGCCATTGGTCCACGTGATTGTCCGTGGCGTTTGATAACACCTTGGAAACCTTTACCTTTAGAAGTACCAGTTACGTCAACAACGTCTCCAGCTGCGAATGTTTCAACTGTAATTTCAGCACCAACTTCCAAGCCTTCAACGTTTTTGAATTCACGAATGAAGCGCTTAGGAGCCGTGTTAGCTTTCGCTACATGTCCTTTAGCAGGTTTGTTGCTCAATACTTCGCGTTTGTCATCGAAACCGACTTGGATAGCGTTGTATCCGTCTGTTTCAACAGTTTTAACTTGAAGAACAACGTTTGGAGTTGCTTCAATAACTGTTACAGGGATCAATTCGCCAGCTTCAGTGAAGATTTGAGTCATTCCCACTTTTTTCCCTAAGATTCCTTTTGTCATGAGAAAATAGTTCCTTTTCTATATTTTTTTATTCAAAAAGTTTTTAACGAGCGTTTTTCATGCTCAAGGTATCAAGCTTTAGATTAAAGTTTGATTTCTACGTTTACACCACTTGGAAGATCCAATTTCATCAAAGCATCAACTGTTTTTTGAGTTGGGTTAACGATATCGATCAAACGTTTGTGTGTACGCATTTCAAATTGTTCGCGAGAGTCTTTGTATTTGTGAGTCGCACGAATGATTGTGTAGAGGCTACGTTCAGTTGGAAGTGGGATTGGACCCGCAACTTGTGCACCTGTACGAGTAGCTGATTCTACGATTTTTGCAGCCGCTGTGTCAAGCGTACGGTGTTCGTAAGCTTTCAAACGGATACGGATTTTTTTGTTTGCCATCTTTTTCTCCTTTTCGTCTATTTAAGATAATAGGCTAGCTCCACAAGAAAACCGACGCGGTGTTGCGTGGCAATGCAACCGAGCGTGTCGCAACCTCTTGCATCAAAGCTAAGGCTGTAATTTACAGCACCATAATAGAATAACACAAAGCCCCTGCGATTGCAAGGGATTTGTTGCTGTTTTTTAAAATTTTTAACATGAAAATGTTTTCCTTTTTGACAGGTCATTTATTTAAGTACTTTATAGAAGAAAGTTACTCTCTCTTCACCTGTTCATAGCTTTCTTTCCCGTCATTGAGTTTATCCCAAATTACTACTTGCCCACTTTTGAGAGATTTTTGCACATCGATGATACGTTGATTGGACGAACCTCGAAACTGGAGCATGAGATTTCTCTTAGTTCGATCGTATCGTCCGTCGACAAGAATGTCAATCAATGATAAGAGTTCCAGTTTATCTGGAGTTTCCAACATCATTTCTTCCCAAGTATATCCCGTCCAGGACCAGATGTCTTTATCTGGCAATTCCTTACGAATGCGTTTAACGAGAGGCAAGAGAATGCCCGTATTGAGGAATGGCTCCCCTCCCAGTAAGGTCAAGCCTTGAACATAGTGCTGGGCAAGATCTGCCATAATCTGTTCTTCTAACTCTGCTGTATAAGGAATGCCTGCATTGAAAGACCAAGTCGCAACATTATAGCACCCCTCACAGTGAAACATGCAGCCTGATACATAGAGGGAATTCCGCACACCTTCTCCATCCACAAAGTTAAAAGCCTTGTAGTCAATGATACGCCCTTGACTGAGTTCCTCGCTTTTCCATTCTTGTGGTTTTGGATTATTCATTCGCTACCTCTATCCAATAACGCTCTACACCATCACGAACATCCTCAAGGAGCCCACCATTTGCTAAAATGACTGCTCTGCTAGCAGGATTATTCACGCTACAGGTCACCAGAGCTTTCTTGATATTCTTTTCCTTAGCAACTTGCAAGCCCTGACGGAGAGTTTCCTTAGCATAACCCTTGCCTCTTTCTGATGGACGAATGGAGTAGCCAATGTAGCCAGCATAATTCAGTAACCCCTCATTCAGTCTCAATCGCAGATTCAAAAATCCTAGAGCACGACCTACATCATCAAATGATACAAATTGAATAGAAGGAACACGATTTTCAGGCAAGTTTATTCCCACCTCTTTTTGCATATTTGTTTCCAACCACTCTTCATACACAAAGTTCTCTGTATCCCAAAATCCTCCATCATGGGCTGATTGGCTCTTTTCAAACTCTGCCATCATCTCTAAAACGGTTTCTTTATCTGCTAATCTTGGTCTACGTAATTCCATCCTTACCTCCCACTAAGAGAAAAGCGAGAGCTGACTCTCACTTTTATTTCTTCTTATTCTTATTTAAAAATTGTTCTCTGAGGTTGAGCAAACGTTCTTTCTTACCAGCTCCACCTTTAGAGTGTTTCTCGTGATAACGGGTCACTTGTGCGCGACCCTTATCGTCTAATTGATATTTTCCCATTTCATTTCTTTCTAATTGGTTACTTGATGGCCAGCTATTTTAATCGTTGAGCCATTCATATGTTTGACACGCGCTGCGATTTCCTTGTGACGGCCGTTGACCATAGGTCTCGCTTGAGGATTACCTAAGTAGCCACAAGTTCGTTTGACCACATCTACGGTTTTAGGGTCACTATTCCCACAGTTAGGACAAGCAAAGCCCCTCTCAGTTGGTTCAAAATCTCCTTCAAAGTCACACTTGTAGCAACGGTCTATGGGAGTATTGGTCCCAAGATAGCCCACACGGTCATAGGCATAATCCCAGACAGCTTCCAAGGCCTTTGGATTTTGCTGAAGGACTGGATACTCACAGTAATGGATGAAACCACCTGACGCACCTGCTTCTGGATAGACTTTCTCAAAGTCTAATTTTTCAAACGGTGTTGGATTTTTACGAACATCGTAGTGGAAAGAATTGGTGTAGTATTCCTTATCTGTAATATCAGGAATAGAACCAAACTTCTCTGTATCTAGTCGGCAGAAACGGTCTGTCAAACTTTCAGATGGTGTTGAGTAGATAGAGAAATGGTAGCCATATTGGTCAGACCACTCTTCTACACGGCGTTTCATATCGCGAATGATATCCAGCGTGAATTCCTTAGCATTTGGATTACTTTCCCAGCTGTTACCAAAGAAAACTGTCGCTACTTCATACAAGCCGATATAGCCCAGCGAAACGGTTGCGCGACGATTCTTAAAGAGCTGGTCAACACTTTCTTCTTTACCTAGACGATGGCCAAAAGCACCGTACTGATAGAGGATAGGAGCATTCGCTGGTGTCGCCTCTTTAGTGCGTTCGACACGATAAACAAGAGCATCTTCAGCGATATTCATCCGCTCGTTGAAGATTTCCCAGAACTTATTCATGTCTCCCTCAGACTCGAGGGCGATGCGAGGCAGGTTAACCGTCACAACACCCAGGTTCATGCGACCTGAATTGACTTCTATGCCATTCTCGTCTTTCCATCCTTGAAGGAAAGAACGACAGCCCATAGGAACTTTGAAAGAACCTGTCAACTCAACAATCTTATCATAGGACAAAACATCTGGGTACATCCGTTTAGTTGCGCACTCTAGAGCCAACTGCTTGATGTCGTAGTTGGGTGTCCCTTCCTCTAAGTTGAGTCCTCTTTTAAGCGTGAAAATAAGTTTAGGAAAGATAGCCGTACGATGTTCTGAACCGAGGCCCTTAATGCGAATGTTTAAGATAGCTTTTTGAATTTCACGCTCAAAACGATTGGTTCCTAGACCAAAACCTAGCGAAGTGAAAGGTGTTTGTCCATTTGAAGTGAAGAGAGTGTTGATTTCATACTCGAGAGATTGCATGGCATCATAGATATCTTTTTGGGTTTTCTTCCAAGCGTAATCTTCCCGTTTGTCAGGTAAGACCCATTCTTCCGCATCCTTGAGGTGTTTTTGGTAATTCTTCTCTGCATAAGGCGCCAAAACTTCATCGATACGGTCAGCTGAACAGCCACCGTACTGGCTAGAAGCAACGTTGGCGATAATTTGAGAAATCTGAGCTGTCGCAGTCTGGATAGACTTGGGACTTTCTACCTCTGCATTTCCAATCTTAAAACCATTCTCCAACATCCCCTTGAAATCAATCAAACAGCAGTTGGTCATAGGTGTATAAGGACTGTAGTCCAAATCGTGATAGTGGATATCCCCTTTTTGATGGGCATTGGCTACATGCTTAGGAAGCATTTGCAGTCCGATTGATTTCCCAACAATCCCTGCTGTCAAATCACGCTGGGTATTAAAGACATCGCTGTCTTTATTAGCATTTTCATTGACAACGGCCTGGTCTTTGTTGAGAAGTTTATGGATGCTAAAGTTGATATCTGTCGCTTTTGAACGCTCAAAATCCCTTTGTGTCCGATAAGTAATATACTCCTCAGCTAGCGCATATTCTTTGGCTTCAAGGAGTTCATGTTCTACGATATTTTGAATTTCGTAAATCTTAACCCCCTGTGGAAAGCGACTATGAATTTCTGTGACAATTCGCTCGGTCAGAGCATCGAGGCGTTTTTCGACCAGGGGTGTCACATCCATAACCTTGTCAGCCGCCTTGTGGAGAGCCTTGTCAATCTTGTCCACATCAAATACAACACGTCTCCCATCTCGTTTTTCAACGAAGAGAGTTGGCAAAATTGTAATTTTTTCTTCTAGTGCAATCATA
>CAKMOM010000081.1:0-29693 GCA_927910965.1 uncultured Streptococcus sp. | reverse complement strand
AGTCAATATTTTTTCTGTTGTTTTTTGTCTCTTTTTTTTATATTTTTGTTTTTTTTTATAGTTTATTATATAAAAACAAACACGTAAACAAACATTCAAAGTTTTTTTATATTCCAAAACTAAAAAAAAGCAGACCATTTAAGCCTGCTTTACTATTGATTCTTATATAATTTTACTATTAACAAGAAAAATAATTATGATAACTTATTCTTCATCCATACTTAAGACGCTGAGGAAGGCTTCTTGTGGAACTTCTACTGATCCGATGGCTTTCATACGTTTCTTACCAGCTTTTTGTTTTTCAAGGAGTTTACGTTTACGAGAAACGTCACCACCATAACATTTAGCAAGTACGTTTTTACGAAGGGCCTTGATATCAGTACGAGCGACAATCTTGTGTCCAATAGCTGCTTGGATTGGCACCTCAAATTGTTGGCGAGGGATGATTTTCTTAAGCTTATCAACGATGAGTTTCCCACGTTCGTAGGCAAAATCCTTATGAACGATAAAGCTAAGGGCATCCACCTTGTCTCCATTGAGAAGGATGTCCATTTTGACCAGCTTAGATGGACGGTACTCTGACAATTCGTAGTCAAAGCTTGCATAACCACGTGTCGAAGACTTAAGCTTGTCAAAGAAGTCAAAGACGATTTCAGCAAGTGGAATTTGATAGATAACATTGACACGGTTATCATCAATATAATCCATAGTCACGAAGTCTCCACGCTTGCGCTGAGCCAATTCCATCACTGCTCCAACAAACTCTTGCGGTACCATGATTTGCGCCTTAACATAAGGCTCTTCAATGGTCGCAATCTTAGTTGGATCTGGGAACTCAGATGGGTTAGACACATCCATAGACTCACCGTCGGTCAAATTAACCTTATAGATAACGGATGGAGCTGTCATGATGAGGTCGATGTTGAACTCACGTTCCAAACGTTCTTGGATAACATCCATATGGAGAAGTCCAAGGAAACCACAACGGAAACCAAATCCAAGTGCCTGAGATGTTTCTGGTTCAAACTGAAGACTAGCATCATTCAGTTGCAATTTTTCAAGCGCTTCACGTAGGTCATTGTACTTGTTTGACTCGATGGGATATAGACCCGCAAAGACCATAGGATTCATCTGCTTGTAACCATGTAATGGCTCTGCTGCAGGATTGGTTGCTAAGGTAACTGTATCTCCCACACGAGTATCCTGAACCGTCTTGATAGAAGCTGCAATATAACCAACGTCACCCGTCGCAAGGAAATCACGACCAACTGCTTTCGGAGTAAAAATACCAACTTCTGTCACATCAAAAGTCTTGCCATTACTCATAAGTTGAATCTTATCGCCAGGTTTGACCACCCCATCCATGACACGCACTTGAAGAATAACCCCACGGTAAGCATCATAAACTGAGTCGAAAATCAAGGCCTTAAGTGGCGCCGTCACATCACCCGTTGGGGCTGGTACTTTTTCTACGATTTGCTCGAGGATTTCTTCAATACCGATACCAGCCTTGGCAGAAGCCAATACTGCTTCACTGGCGTCCAAACCAATCACATCTTCAATCTCCGTACGCACGCGCTCTGGATCCGCTGCTGGCAGGTCAATTTTATTAATGACAGGCATGATTTCCAAATCATTGTCCAAGGCTAGATAAACGTTGGCAAGGGTTTGAGCCTCAATCCCTTGGGCAGCATCAACCACCAAAATCGCTCCCTCACAGGCAGCTAGCGAACGCGAAACTTCATAGGTAAAGTCAACGTGCCCCGGCGTGTCAATCAAGTGGAAGATATAGGTTTCCCCATCTTTTGCAGTGTAATTCAACTCGATGGCATTCAACTTAATGGTAATCCCACGTTCCCGCTCTAAGTCCATGCTATCCAAAAGCTGGGCCTGCATTTCACGACTTGAAACCGTCTCTGTTTTTTCTAAAATGCGGTCTGCTAGAGTTGATTTCCCGTGGTCAATATGGGCGATAATAGAGAAGTTACGGATCTTCTCCTGTCGTTTTTTCAATTCTTCTAAGTTCATGATTCTCTTCCTTTCAGGGTATCTATTTATTATAAATTGTTTTTGACATTTTGACAAGACCATACCCTGCTAGGAGTACTAATCTTCAGCGACAAAGCCGTCATTTTCGATAAAGTGATGTTCTGTCATCCCTTGGTCTGTAAAGACAATACCGTGAAGGACACCACCATAAACAGCTCCTCCATCCATTCCAATCTTGCCATCTTCTGTAGTCCAAAGCTCAGCTGTACCTCGTTCTTGCTTTAACAAACCATAAACCGGTGTATGTCCAAAGATAATGGTTTTTCCAGTATGATTTTTCGCTTCGTGGAATGGTTTTCTAAGCCAGACTTTTTTATAATCTGTGGTTTCATGCCAGTCATCCAAGGTCAAATCAATACCAGCATGTACAAAGATATACTTATCTGTCTCTACCACAAAAGGCATTTGACGAATAAATTCGACCAAATCTGCCGCTTCAGTGGCAACACGCTTGGCATCCTCAACTCCATCAACTGGTGCATCCAAGGGACGACCTAGGATAGAGTTAATGGTTGTATCTCCACCATTACGGCGATAGTGATCATAGCTTTCTTCAGGATCATCAAGCCATGTCAAAAACATATACTCGTGGTTTCCTGATAAACAGATAGCCCCTTGATTGTCCACCAAGTCCTTGACCATTTCTAAAACACGGCGACTATCCTCACCACGGTCAATCAAATCCCCTAGAAAGAGCAACTGGGTCTGACCATCCCATGTTTTGAGAAGGTCTTCCAGCATCCCAGCTTTTCCGTGAACATCTCCAATCACATAATAGTTTGTCATCTTACTTCTCCCTGTTTCTCAACAATTCTCTGGCTTGCGTCAGGGCTGCTTCCGTCACATCATCACCTGCCAACATCTTAGCAACTTCTTCCACTCGCTCTTCAACCGTCAAGAGACGAACAGTCGAAACTGTTGAATGGTCATTGCTAATCTTCTCAATAAAGAATTGATAATCCGCAATCGCAATCACTTGTGGCAAATGGGAAATAGCCAGAACCTGCCCATGTTGGCCAATCTTGTGAATCTTCTGTGCAATGGCCTGAGCTACACGACCTGAAACTCCCGTATCTACTTCATCAAAGACAATACTTGTCTTGCCCTCTTTACGAGAAAAGGCAGACTTAATGGCTAACATGAGACGAGATAATTCCCCGCCAGACGCAACCTTGACCAAGGGTTTAAAATCTTCGCCAGGGTTGGTTGAAATGTAAAACTCGACCATTTCATTGCCTTCACGACTGAATTTGCCCTTGCTAAAACGAACCTGAAACTGAGCTTTTTCCATATAAAGATCTTGCAGTTCCTGTTTAATCTCATCTTCAAGCTGCTGAGCCAAATCATGACGAGCAGATGCAAGCTGGCCTGCCAAATCGACAAGATTGACTTCCAATTTCTTGAGCTCAGCTTCCATGTCCTCAGACGAGAGGTTATTGCCTGTCAAGAGGTTGTATTCTTCCGTAATCTTAGCAAAATAAAGCAAGACATCATCAACAGTCCCACCGTACTTACGGGTAATAGTATGAAGGAGATCCAAACGATTCTCAACCTGCATGAGGCGATTACCATCAAAATCTAAATCCTCAATGATTGCTTCCAAACGTTTGCTAATATCTTCTAAGACATAGTAGGTCTCAGACAGTGAGCTTGAAATTTCACGGTATTCAGGGTCATACTCTTCGACACTTTCCATGTCATTCATGGCTGAACGAACATTGGCTAGACTTGAAAAATCTTCATTGTCCAACATACTGTAAGCATTGGTCAGTGTATCCGCAATATTTTTATGATTGAGAAGTTTATCACGCTCTTGATTGAGGGCCAGGTCTTCACCTGCTTGCAAGTTTGCTGCCTCAATCTCTGCCATTTGAAATTCCAACATTTCGATACGTGCCTTATGTTCCTGTTGGTTTTTCTTGACTTCAAGAACCTGCTTGCGCATTTTTCGATAGGCATCAAAACTCGTTTGATAGGTTTCTTTCAATTCCCAAAAAGCTGCGTTACCAAATTCATCCAACATCTGAATATGAAGTTGAGGACGCATTAACTCCTCTTGATCATGCTGACCATGTATATCCACCAGATGTTGCCCAATAGCACGCAAAACAGACAGATTAACCATCTGGCCATTGACACGACTAATACTCCGACCATTTTGCAAGATTTCCCGACGAATGATAATTTCATCCCCCATTTCTAAACCTTGCTCATCAAAAATTTCCCGCAAAAGGCGACTATTCTCAACTGAGAAAAGCCCCTCAATCTCTGCCTTTGGCGCACCATGACGAATAACATCTGTCGTCGCACGAGCTCCCAACATCATATTCATGGCATCAATGATAATCGACTTCCCTGCACCCGTTTCACCAGTCAGGACAGTCATTCCCTTTTCAAAATTGAGGGAAATAGCCTCAATAATGGCAAAGTTTTTTATCGAAATTTCAAGTAACATATAGACCTACCAATTTTTTACTTGTTCAAAGATTTCCTCAGCTAGACTTTCACTTCTGGCAATGACTAAAATCGAGCTATCATCAGCTAAACAGCTAAAAATCTTGTCCGCAAAAGTCTCAATTAACTGAGCTTTTACAAAAGCTGTATTTCCTGGAATGACTTGAAGATTGATCATCTTATCCATCAATTCTGCTGATTCGATATTGTCTTCAGCCAATTGCAAACTTTTTACGATTGATTTTGGCAATTCATAGACATATGTATTGTCTCTCAAAGGAATTTTGACAATGCCTAGCTCTTTGATATCTCGTGATACCGTCGCCTGAGTGGCAGTGATGCCAGCCTCTTTCAAATGTTCTACAATTTCTTCTTGTGTACCGATTTGATAATCTGTCACAAATCGTCTAATTTTTCAAGTCTCTCTTTTTTATTCATTTTTAAATTGACTATGCGCCCTTTCTACTACTTCTTCAATTTCAGCAAGAACCTGATTGCTTGCTGAATCTTCTTTTTTCAAATACGCTAAAAATTCAATATTTCCATGACCACCTTGGATGGGAGAAAAGTCCAAGCCAAGGACTGAAAAGCCTTCCTCTACTGCCATTGTTGTGACAGATTCAAGGACATTCTGATGAACCTTGGCGTCGCGAATGATTCCATTTTTCCCAATTTGCTCACGGCCTGCCTCAAACTGAGGCTTAACCAAAGCCACGACCTGACCTTGATTAGCCAAGACACGGTGCAAGGCTGGAAGAATCAGACTGAGGGAAATGAAACTCACATCAATACTGGCAAAGCTCGGTTCCTGCTCGAAATCAGTCTTTTCAGCATAGCGGAAATTGAACTGCTCCATGCTGACAACCCGTGGGTCTTGGCGTAATTTCCAAGCCAACTGATTGGTACCAACATCGACTGCAAAGACCAACTCGGCACCATTTTGCAACATGACATCGGTAAATCCTCCAGTAGAGGCCCCGATATCAATCGTTGTTGCCCCTTCCACTGATAATTCAAAGACCTGCAAGGCCTTTTCCAGTTTCAAACCACCACGACTGACATACTTGAGTTTCTCGCCCTTGAGTTTTAGCTCGGTGTCATCTGGAATTTTCTCTCCTGGCTTGTCAAACCGTTCTCCATTAAGGACTGCTACGACTAGGCCAGCCATTACACCACGCTTGGCCTGCTCTCTCGTTTCAAACAAGCCCTGTTTATAAGCTAATACATCCACTCTTTCCTTAGCCATTGATTCTCAAACTTTCTACTACTTTTACAATCGATTCTGTTTCAAAGGGAATCTGCTGGGTAATTTCTTCTAATTTGGCATTAGCTTGATCCAAGGTTTGGTTACAAAAGACAATAGCCTCTTCCAAGCCCAACAAGGCTGGATAGGTTGATTTTTCTGCCTGTAGGTCCTTTTGTGGTGTCTTGCCGATTTCCTCAAAACTAGCTGTCACATCCAATACATCGTCTCGAACTTGAAAAGCAAGTCCAATCAATTCACCAACAGTTTTCAGCTTTGCCTGCATTTCAGGTGCCAATTCGGCTATAATAGCAGCTGCTAGGAAGGGATAGGCTAGTAGCTTTCCAGTCTTATTAGCATGAATAGTCTGGAGTTCTTCCAAAGACAAGTGCTGATGTTCACCTTCCATATCCAAAACCTGCCCTGCCACCATGCCCAGACTTCCTGAAGCAAGAGATAAGTTGGCAATCAAGTCCACCTTAATCTGACTTGGCAAATCTGCCTGCGCTATCAGGGCATAAGGATCTAGGAATAAAGCATCTCCTGCCAAAATTGCCATAGCTTCACCAAATTTCTTGTGATTGGTCAAACGCCCTCGGCGATAATCATCATCATCCATAGCTGGAAGATCATCATGAATCAAGCTCCCTGTATGAATCATTTCCAAGGCCGCAGCCACCTGCGCGTGAGCAGGTTTGATAGCAACCTGCAAGGCTTCCAGAACTTCTAACAAGAGAAAAGGCCGAATACGCTTGCCACCAGCATGAATGGAATAGAGAACAGACTCTCGCAAACTAGAGGCAAACTGCTGGTCTCCATAAAAGTCTTCCAAGGCCGACTCGACAAGAGCTAATTTTTCTTGCTTTTTCATTCAAAATCACTTTCTGTTCCGTCTTCTTGCATGACCTTAACCAATGTCTTTTCAGCCTTGTCCAGCGTCGCTTGGAGCTCTTTTGACAAGACCATCCCCTTTTGAAAGGCCGCAATCGCATCTTCCAGAGCAATTTCACCATTTTCCAAACTTTGGACAATGGTCTCCAGTTCTGCTAGATTTTCCTCAAATTTCTTTTGTTTTGACATCTTTAACCTCTAATTCTACTTGACCATCTCGCATCAAAAGCGTCACTTGGTCTTTTTTCTTCAAACTCTCAACCGAATCAACTACGGACTCTTCTTTTTTGACAATAGCATAACCACGCGCCACGATTCGACTGGTATCCAACATAAGCAATGCTTCTGAAAGTCGCTTGACCTCAGCAACTCTGGCATCATAAACCAAAGCCATTTGGCTACGTAGGAGCTTGTCCAACTGGCCTAGACGATCTTGATAACGTTGAATTTTAGTAACAGGTGATAATTGTACCAGTCGATGCGTCCTTGCTTGGACGACTTGTTTGTTATCAGAAATCCGTGTACGTAAACTTTGTTTTAAGCGCAGTTGCAGTTGATCCAAGCGTTGCATATAGCCATCATACAAACGCTCTGGCTGTCTAAAGATAACAGACTGACTGCATTTTTTCAAAGATTCTTGTTTCTTAGATAGGACATTTCGTACTGCCGTTGCCATCCGTTTTTCCTGATTTTGTAAATGAGCTAATAGATCCAACTTGGTCACAGGTGTTGCTAGTTCAGCTGCCGCTGTCGGCGTCGCAGCGCGGCGATCTGCCACAAAATCTGCCAAGGTCACATCCGTCTCATGTCCCACACTAGAAATGATTGGCAAACGAGATTCAAAAATAGCTCGCACCACAATTTCTTCGTTAAAGGCCCAGAGATCCTCTATGGAACCACCACCACGACCAATAATGAGCAAATCCAAATCGTCCCGTTGATTGGCACGCGCAATATTTCGAGCAATTTCTTCTGCTGCTTCATCTCCTTGAACCTTGGTCGGATATAGGAGAATGTCGATACCTGGAAATCGCCTGCTGACGGTCGTGATAATATCTCGAATAACGGCTCCACTGCGACTGGTCACCACACCAATTCTCTTAGAAAATTGGGGCAGAGGTTGCTTGAAGCGTTCTTGAAACAGGCCTTCTTCTGCCAATTTTTTCTTGAGTTGTTCAAACTGAATCGCAAGCGCCCCAACCCCATCAGGCTCTGCCTTTTCAATGATGATGGAGTAGCTTCCACTTGGTTCATAGACCTGCACACGCCCAATCACATTGATTTTCATCCCTTCTTCCAGGTCGAAGCCTAATTTCTGATAAATCCCAGACCAGATGGTCGCTTGAATAACTGCATGATCATCTTTTAGGGAGAAATATTGGTGAGTAGGTCGTTTACGAAAATTGGAAACTTGACCAGTTAAATAGACCCGTTCCAAGTAAGGGTCTTTATCGAATTTCATTTTCAGATACTTGGTCAAAGTTGTTACCGATAAATACTTTTCCATCTCCACCTACTATTCATTTTCTTGCTCTTTCATGGGTATTATTATACCAAAAATATGCCTAAAAATCTCCATTTATGTACCATTATGAAGGAAAAATAGAAAAAGGAGGCAAGGCCTCCACATCTGTTTATTTACTGTTTCGAGCTTCTTCCAAAATCTTTGCAATCTTGGTCGTCAACAGGTCAATAGCCACTGTATTGCTGACCCCTTCAGGAATGACGATATCAGCATAACGCTTGGTTGGTTCGATAAACTGATGGTACATGGGCTTGACAACGCCTAAATACTGGTCAATAACGCTATCAAGGCTGCGGCCACGCTCTTCCATATCACGCTTAATCCGACGAATAATGCGCACATCATCGTCTGTATCCACAAAAATCTTGATATCCATCAAATCGCGCAGGCGCTTGTCCTCCAAGACCAAAATCCCCTCAACGATAAAGACATCTTGAGGCTCTTGACGATAGGTCTTGCTGCTTCGTGTATGCTCTGTATAGTCATAAGTCGGAATATCCACTGGACGCCCTGCCAACAATTCCTTAATCTGCTCAATCATCAAGTCTGTATCAAAGGCAAAAGGATGGTCGTAGTTGGTTTTGACACGCTCTTCAAAGGTCAAATGAGACTGATCCTTGTAGTATGAATCATGCTCAATCATGGAAATTTTTTCATCAGGGAAATGCGATAAAATGGCTCTTGAAACACTGGTCTTACCTCCACCAGAACCACCTGTCACTCCGATAATGATTGGTCTATTTTGCATGCTATCCTCCGTTTTTTTATCCGTCGTCTATTCTATCACATTTTTTGCAAAATTTATAGTCTGATTTGGATAGTCTAGGGGAAACAACACTCCCTACACCTCAGTTAGACTAGCTAAAAACCTTCCTTGGCTTGTAGAGATTGTCCCGTTTTTCTAGAATGGCTAACAATTTATCTTCTTCAAAAGCAGCTAATTCTTGTTCTGTTTGTTCGAGCTCTATAAAACGACCAAAGCGTACTTCTGTAGCCTCTTCTGGAGTTAGTAAAACTTTGACGAGGTCTCCTGTCCCAATCTCTAGAGGATGGAGAAAGTCCAGTTGACCAATCTCCACTCTTTCAGCAATTTCTTCCAATGTAAGAGCATCTTCAAGCTGTAGACCGGCAGCACTAGTCCGTGTCAAATGTGACATATGGGCCGCATAGCCAAGTTTTTCTCCCAAGTCAACCGATAAGGTACGAATATAGGTTCCCTTGCTACATTTCACACGAAAAGTGAATCGTGCAAGATGACCCTCATAAGAAATCGGACTTGTCCGTTCAAATTGATAAATGGTCACCTGACGTTCTGGACGCTGCACTTCCTGACCAGCACGCGCATACTCATAGAGCTTGCGACCATTAACCTTAACCGCAGAGTACATAGGCGGAATCTGGGTAATAGGCCCAGTCAAGCTAGCGATTGCTTCATCGACAAGATTTTCATCCAAGGGCGACAAAACGGATGTCTCAGCGACCACTTCCCCACTAGCATCCTCTGTCGTCGTGGAATAGCCCAGAGTGATTTCCCCCTCATAGACCTTTCCCTCATCCTGCATAAACTCGACCATGCGTGTTGCCTTGCCAACCGCAATGGGCAAAACACCCACCACATCCGGATCCAGAGTCCCACCATGACCAATCTTTTTGGTCCCCAAAATCTTACGCAGTTTAAAAACCGCATCATGCGAGGTCATCCCCGCTTCTTTTTTTAAGTTGATAATACCGTTCATTTTTGCTTTCTAATTCCCTTTTCACTTTACATCAACATATTCTATCTTAGACAGATTTTAAAACTATATCTGCTCATTCTCCTAAATACTTCCTAGCTTCCTGAACACAAAAGAGTTCTGGATTTTCATGGGCAATGCTTTCAAACAAACTACGAGCACGAGCTTCATCTCCTTTTAGCCGGGCATTAAGAGCTCCATAATAATAAAACATGATTCGGGCTAGTTTATTTTCAGGTTCAGTGGTGTCGAAGTAGTCTGTAACTTTTCCATTTAGTATTTTTGATACTGGTTCAATTAAATCCAACATTCTATTTTTATCAATTCTTTTAATTTTTTCCCAATCGTAAGATACTAAAATTTTAGAAATTTCATCTGTCTCCCTTAAATGAAGGTATGATAATGATTCTATAAATACGATGTTTAGTTCATAAATACGTTTCAAATTCAATTTAGAACTTTTAACTCTTATTCGTTCAGCATATCGTATTGCCTCACTAAAATTCCCTTGATAGAAAGCACACCTAGCTAAACCCAGATTTAATGCATTTAAATTCCCTGTTCTATTATCAGGACGCCTTTCATAAGTTTCAGTTAAAAGAGAAATATATTTTATAAAATTCACTTGCTCGTATAAAATAACTTCTGCAACGTGATTTACTAAAAAATGAGTTATTACAACGATAATAGTCAGTATTGTTAGAAATATGAGCAATAATGTAGTAACGACGGTTGATTTTACGAATAATAAACTAAATTGCTGTTGCAATAATTGTCCAACGTAGATAAAATAAAATAAAAAACCTCCAGTATGCTGCAGATTCGAACTGATGACCAATTCGAGATATTCTTAGAAATATTATCTAACATAAAAAACTCCTATAAAAAATTACAAACTAATTTATACAAACAAACTAGCTAAATAAGTTGGTAAAGCTCCTCTAGCTTTTAAGAAAAATTAATTCAATTTTATCAGCTGACCATGTTCTAATAATTTCTATAGTTCTTTTCATATAACACTCCTGTTTTTAAGATAATCTCACTCCCCCTTCAGCGCTTCAAACTTCGCTTTCATGGTTGGATTTTTTCGAGTCAATTTTTTGACGGAAACATCTTCCAATTTGTTGTTAGCTAGACGGAGTTGGTTTTCGGATGTGGTTAGGAATTTCTTGACCTCTTCCATGCGTTTGATGGCCTTGTCGATTTCATCGATAGCTTTGCCAAAGTTAGTCGAAGCAGAGTTGTAGTTCTTGGCAAAAGCTAGCTTAAAGGCATCCAAGTCTTCTTCAAAATGTGTAATATCAATATTTTGCTCACGAACCAAGGCCAACTCCTGCTTGTATTTTAGGGAATTAAGCGCCGCATTTCGCAAAAGCCCAATCAACTGAATAAAGAATTGAGGACGAACCACATACATCTTTTCATATTCGTGGCTGACATCAACAATACCTGTGTTAAAGTAGTCGTTATCAGCTTCAAGCATAGTCACCAAAACTGCATACTCACAGTTCTTCTCCCTACGATCCTTGTCCAATTCCTTGTAAAAATCTGCATTCTTGTGCTTCTTCTCTGTTCCGTCCGCTTCATTTTTCATCTCAAACATGATGGAAATGATTTCGACTCCATTTTCATCACTCTCACGGAAGATAAAGTCACCCTTAGACCCACGCGCAGAGACCTTGTTATCCTTCTCAAAGTAAGCATTTGGAAAGGCAAAACTGCGTACCTTATTAAACTCACTCTCTGCATACTGTTCCAGACTTTCCCCAATCGCTTTTGTAGATTGTTGGGCTTTGAAATTCTTATAAAATTCGACTTGTTCACTGGCTGCTTTGAGCTGTGCTTCATAGTTTTGTTTAACAGAAGCAAGAGATAGTTCGTTTTCTTTTTCTTGCAAGAGAAGCTGATTTTTAACCTGGTCTCGTTCTTTTTCTAGGTCAGAAAGGGTCTTCTGTAGTTGATTTTCATGTTCCAAACGCAAGGTGGCCAATTGGTTTTCCAAGGCCTGCACTTCCTTGTCCTTTGCTAATAAGACCTGATAGCTTGTCTGTTCAATCTCTTTCTTGGCTAATTCTTTTTCTGTATCAAAGTTTTGGATTTGACTCTGTAATTGCGCAATTTCTTGGTCTTTTTGAGCTAGTTTAGTCTGTTGCTCATTCATGGCCTTTTGCTCAGCCAAGGCCAGTTCCTGCTTCATGCGATTGTGCAGTTCCTTATCAAACTCTGCTGTTCTCACTTGGGATAAAAGCTCAGCATACTGGCTTTCATTTACTGTAAAGACTTCACCACAGTTGGGACATTTGATTTCGTTCATATCTTTCCTCTTTCTAGACTTCTGTAACCATTATATCATGCCTGAGGGAAAATCAAAAACAGTGAGTCGAAACCCACTGTTTAACTTCTTTTTCTTTAAATTTTTCCAAGGCCAAGCGCAAGTCTTCAATCAAATCATCTACATTTTCAAGTCCGATAGACAAGCGGATTTGGTTTGGTGTGACACCTGCTGCTTCTAGGTCTTTTTCTGACAATTGACCGTGAGTGGTTGTTGCTGGATGGACAACAAGCGATTTAGCATCTGCCACGTTTGCAAGGTCAGAGAAGATTTCTAATGATCAATTACCTTGCGGGCTTCGGCCTCCCCACCTTTGACATGGAAGGTAAAGATTGAGCCCACACCTTTTGGCAAGTATTTCTCAGCCAAGGCATGATAAGGACTGTCTGCAAGTTTTGGATAGTTTACCTTTTCTACCTTAGGATGGTTGACAAGGAAATCAACAATTTTCTCAGCATTTTGTACATGACGTTCGACACGAAGAGAAAGTGTTTCCAGTCCTTGAAGCAAGAGGAAGGCATTAATGGTGACAAGGCTGCACCTGTATCACGAAGCAATTGGACACGGACAGCGATAATAAAGGCTGCTGCACCCACATCACGAGTATAGCTCAAGTTATGGTAACTTGGATCTTCCTCAACAAATTGAGGAAATTTACCTGAAGCCGCCCAGCCAAAACGCCCACTATCGACAATCACTCCTCCAATAGTCGTACCATGCCCACCGATAAACTTAGTCGCAGAGTGAATAGCAATATCTACACCGTGAGTGAAGACGTTAATCAAATAAGGTGTAGCAAAGGTATTGTCCGAAACTAGTGGAATCTGGTGTTTATGCGCAATCTCAGCCAATTTTTCCAAGTCAGGAATGTTTATCAAGGGATTCCCCAAGGTTTCAATCAGAACAAGCTTGGTATTGTCATTGATAGCTGCTTCCACTTCCTCCAAATTATCCACGTCGACAAAGGTTGTTGTGATACCATAACGAGGAAGGGTTTCTTTCAAAAGATTGAAGGTTCCACCGTAAATAGTCGAAGCAGCCACTACATGGTCACCAGCATGGGCAAGAGCCAAAATCGTATAAGTCACTGCGGCCATACCTGATGCTGTTGCAAGAGCTCCAACACCACCTTCGAGAGCTGCAATTCTTTCTTCAAAGGCAGCTGTTGTAGGGTTGGTGATACGAGTATAAATGTTCCCTGGTTTTCTCAAGGCAAACAAATCTGCACCTTCCTGCGTGTCATCAAAAACAAAAGATGTTGTTTGATAAATCGGCACTGCACGAGACTTGGTAGCTGGATCCACAACTTGACCAGCATGCAGTTGCAAAGTTTCAAATTTAAAATCACGAGTCATAAGGCGACCTCCAAATAGTTTGATTAAGGATATTGTAGCACCTTAAGGTATAGTTTACAAATATTAGCTTTCTATATTTTGATATAAGAAACAGCTATTACCTTATTTTAAAAATGAAAAAAGCACGAATCAATCGTGCTCATTTTCTTAATCTACATAAGTATCTTCATTTTTATTGAGGAAAGCATATGGAAGACCCATCAAGAGGCCTCCTCCGATAAAGTTTCCAACGAAGGTTACCCCCCAGTGGCGAAGCATATTTCCAACACCGAAGTTAGCAATTGAATCAGCAGCAACACTGAATTTTACAATTGCGAAAGAAGCAAAGTTCGCAGCAATGTGCTCGTTTGTTAAGAATACAAACATGTAAATTGCTGATAAAACGAGCCAAAGTTTGGCACCACCATCTTTGACTAAAACAAATGAAAGAATCGCAATATTTACGAAAATATTTGCCAAAATCCCCTCAAGCAAGATTAATTCATTTGAACGGCCTAACTTCATCTCAACAACCCCTGAGATGAAACTATCGTGAGTCAGATTTGCATAGGCTGCCGAATGAGCAAAGCCCCAACCTGCTATTAAAGCTCCGATAAGGTTGAATAAGGTACAGTAAAGTAAAATCTCAGCCGTTTTTCTCCAAGAAATTTTTTTCAAGAAACTACCAGCAGTCAAGAACATCATGTTTGATGTTACCAACTCAGCATTCAAGAAAACAATGTAGGCCAAGCCCCAAGCAAAGACAAATGGGAAGAGGAAACGCCACTACCTGGTGCAATTTTTATTAATCAAGTCAGCCCCCAACTGCACCAGCAGCTGTACTGAAGGTTAAAAATGCACCTGCGAACATAGAACGAATCGCATACTTAAATTTGCTTTGACTATAAAGACTTTCCTTCTTTTTGCAAGCAAATTCAATCTTTGAGATAAATTCTGAAGAAACCATAATAAACTCCTAAAAATTTTTTACATGATAATTATATCACAAACTTTAGAATTAAGGAAGCGTTTTCTGTATTTCATAACAGTATATTTTGAAACTCAATCTATAAAAATCAGTAAAACCTAAGATTTTACTGATTTATCTTTAATAACGTTGTTTATATGGTTGATTGAAAGCTGTTAGAATTTCTTCAGGTGTTTGTGAATAATCTTTTGTATCTTTCAAGTCACCTTTTACGATAATACGTTCTGTCGCATCATAGTCAACACAGGTTACAAGTGTGATTTCATCAACTCCACTACGGTCATCAATCTCATCGACGCGATCTGGAGTCACATGCTTGACCTCATGAATGACATAAGTATAAACCTTATCCTTATCGGTTAGATAAATTTTCATTCCATTTTTAGCACGTGATAATGGAGAAAAGAGCATTTGGCTGGCATTTTCCGCCGTGAAGATGTGATGGCTCGCAAGTGAATAGTTTCCTTTCCCCATCACTTGATCACGCTTCATTGTACCAGCTCCATAGAAGAGATTGACATTATCAAGCCCCTTAAAAATAGGCAAGTTAATTTCTACCTCAGGAATAGCAATTCCACCAATAACTGGCAATTTTTGCGAATCCCATTGTGAGGATAAGACAGCTTCTGACGAGATGGCTTTTACGGAATCAAAGTCAAAATTCCCTTCTGTATCTTGATTTTCTTCCAATTTTTCTTTTGATACCTGGCTGACTTGGTATTTATTGGTATTCCAAACCATGAACATATCACGAATTTTTGAATTGAAAATCAAAGCTATTGACAAGATGATTAAGAATCCTGCCAAGATATTGATTAGTAAATTTTTACGATTTATTTTCTTTTTATTCTTTTTATGAGACATTATGCTTCACCTTCTGTTTCGTTTTCTATCCCAACTTCTTCTTTTTCTGCAGCTGCAACCGTAGTAAAGGTTACAATTTTAGCATCTTGGTCCAGGCGCATCACTTTAACTCCCATAGTTGAGCGACCTGTTTGTGAAATATTGGCAACGTTGGTTCGAATCATGACACCTGTATCAGTGATAATCATCAAATCTTCATCACCTTTTACTGTCATAAGACCAGCAAGAGAACCGTTCTTTTCTGTAATCTTAGCGGTTTGCATCCCTTTACCACCACGACCTTTAGTTGGATATTCGGTCGCAACTGTGCGCTTACCATAGCCCTTTTCTGTGATGATAAGAACCTCGTCCTGGTCTGTAATCACACTAGCACCAACAACTGTGTCTCCGTCACGAAGGTTAACACCTTTCACACCAGTGGCGATACGACTCATACCACGAACGGCTGATTGATTAAAGCGAATTGAATAACCAAACTTGGTACCAATGATAATGTCCGTATCCTCTTCTGTCAGTAAGACATTAATCAACTCATCTTCATCCTTGAGGTTAAGTGCTTTAAGTCCATTCTGACGGATATTAGCAAATTCCTTAACGCTGGTTCTCTTCACAATACCATGACGGGTTGTGAAGAAGAGGTAAGCATCATCACTACGTTCAGACTCAACATTGATGATGGTTTGAATACTTTCGCCTTCATCCAATTTCAAAAGATTGACAATTGGCAATCCCTTAGCAGTACGGCCATACTCAGGAATTTCATATCCTTTCAGGCGATAGACGCGTCCTTTATTTGTGAAGAAGAGCAGGTGATCATGAGTGCTAGTCGACACTAACTCACGAACAAAATCGTCATCCTTAACACCAGTTCCTTGAACACCACGTCCACCACGTTTTTGAGCGGTAAACTCAGCTTGGTCCAGACGTTTGATGTATCCTTTGTTAGAAAGAGTGATCAAGACATCAGCTTCTTCAATTAGATCCTCATCTTCAAGACTCAAGACTTCACCAACCATCAATTCAGTACGACGTTGGTCGCCAAACTTACGCTTGACTTCATCTAATTCATCCTTGATAATTTGAGAAACACGTTCTGGCTTAGCTAGAATATCTGCTAAATCTGCAATCAGAGCCAAGAGGTCATCATACTCTGACTGAATCTTATCACGTTCCAATCCTGTCAAACGACGAAGACGCATATCAAGGATGGCTTGACTTTGACGCTCAGAAAGCTTAAACTTACTCATCAACTCGGCTTGTGCTTCCGCATCCGTTTCACTAGCACGGATGATGCGGATCACTTCGTCGATATGGTCTAATGCAATCAAGAGACCTTCTAAAATATGAGCACGCGCTTCTGCTTTTTCCTTATCAAAACGAGTACGACGAACAACCACCTCTTTTTGGTGCTCAATATAAGCATCCAAAATCTGACGAAGAGACAAAATCTTGGGTACACCATTTTGGATAGCAAGCATATTAAAACCAAAGTTGGTTTGCATCTGGGTCATCTTGAAGAGGTTATTGAGGATAACATTGGCTGAGGCATCGCGCTTAACTTCGATAACAAATCGAACCCCTTCACGGTTTGATTCATCACGTACTGCTGTGATGCCCTCAATACGTTTTTCCTGAACCAAACGAACAATATGCTCATGCACCTTGGTTTTATTGACCATATAAGGAAATTCTGTTACAATAATACGCTCACGGCCAGTCTTAGTTTCTTCAATTTCAGTACGTGAACGAAGGACAATAGAACCTTTACCTGTTTCATAAGCCTTATGAATGCCTGATTTCCCCATGACAAGGGCACCAGTTGGAAAATCTGGCCCAGGCAAGACTTCCATCAAATCCTTGGTAGTCACTTCAGGATTGTCCATAACTAACTTCACTGCATCAATGGTTTCACCCAGGTTATGAGGCGGAATATTGGTTGCCATCCCAACCGCAATACCAGTTGCTCCATTAACCAAAAGGTTCGGAAAGCGTGCTGGCAAGACCAAGGGTTCACGTTCATTGGCATCATAGTTATCAACGAAGTCAACAGTATTTTTATTGATATCACGAAGCATCTCCAGAGCAATCTTGCTCATACGTGCCTCAGTGTAACGCTGAGCGGCAGCACCATCTCCATCCATGGAACCAAAGTTCCCATGGCCATCTACAAGCATGTAACGGTAACTCCACCATTGAGCCATACGGACCATGGCTTCATAGATAGAGGAATCCCCGTGTGGGTGATATTTACCCATGACATCCCCTGTAATACGAGCAGATTTTTTATGAGGTTTGTCTGGAGTAACACCCAATTCATTCATTCCATAGAGAATCCGACGGTGAACAGGTTTTAAGCCATCTCGAACATCAGGAAGGGCCCGCGCTACGATAACACTCATGGCGTAGTCGATAAAGCTCGTCTTCATCTCCTTTGTCAGATTGACATTCACTAAATTTCTATCCTGCATTAATAAATGCCTCATTTCACTATTAGTAATTAATTATATTATACCATAATGTCCGCCATATTTCAGATATCTAAAATCGCTAAAACGTTACATCAAGAACTGCAAAGGCATATCCGTGAACAAAGCTTTTTAAAAAGTGATAAAAATTGAAATAACTGGGGAAATCCCTGAATAAAATTAAGGAGATGTTTAGAATAATGACTTCAACTAAACAACACAAAAAAGTTATCCTTGTCGGTGATGGTGCTGTAGGTTCTTCTTACGCTTTTGCACTTGTTAACCAAGGAATTGCACAAGAGCTTGGAATTATCGAAATTCCACAATTGCATGAAAAAGCTGTTGGTGACGCGCTTGACCTTAGTCACGCCCTTGCCTTCACTTCACCTAAAAAATCTATGCAGCTCAATACTCTGACTGTGCAGACGCAGACCTTGTTGTAATCACTGCAGGTGCGCCTCAAAAACCAGGTGAAACTCGTCTTGACCTTGTAGGTAAAAACCTTGCTATCAACAAATCAATCGTAACTCAAGTTGTTGAATCAGGTTTCAAAGGTATCTTCCTTGTTGCTGCTAACCCAGTTGACGTCTTGACTTACTCAACTTGGAAATTCTCTGGATTCCCTAAAGAACGCGTTATCGGTTCAGGTACTTCACTTGACTCAGCTCGTTTCCGTCAAGCACTTGCTGAAAAATTGGATGTTGATGCTCGTTCAGTCCACGCCTACATCATGGGTGAACACGGTGACTCTGAGTTCGCTGTTTGGTCACACGCTAACATTGCTGGTGTAAACCTTGAAGAATTCCTTAAAGACACTCAAAATGTTCAAGAAGCTGAATTGATTGAATTGTTCGAAGGTGTTCGTGACGCAGCTTACACAATCATCAATAAAAAAGGTGCAACATACTACGGTATCGCAGTAGCACTTGCTCGTATTACTAAAGCAATCCTTGACGATGAAAACGCAGTACTTCCACTTTCAGTATTCCAAGAAGGTCAATACGGAGTTAAAAACGTCTTTATCGGTCAACCAGCTGTTGTTGGTGCACACGGTATTGTTCGTCCAGTAAACATCCCATTGAACGACGCAGAAACTCAAAAAATGCAAGCATCTGCAAATGAATTGCAAGCTATCATTGACGAAGCATGGAAAAACCCAGAATTCCAAGCTGCTTCTAAAAACTAATTTAGATAGAAAAAACTCCTTGAGTCATCAGGGAGTTTTTTTTATTTGTTTCTAAACTAAACCTTTTATGAAAGTTGCATGAAGGAAATAAGATCTCAATAAAACTATCATGACACGAGTATTGAATAAAGACATTAAGACACCACATCAAATCAACACTCACATTATTAAAAGTATGAAGCAATCAGCACTTTATACTATCTCATTAAATCGAAAGTAAAAAGTTTTGCCCCTTTTTTTGCCCTCTGGCACAAAAAAAAGAGCCCATCATACAGGCTAGAAAGCTTGATATGATAGGCTTTTTAATGTTAGATTAACGTACTGTACGGATACGCATTGTGTTTGTACGAACAGCTTCTCCAACTGGTACACCAGCTACGATAACGATATCGTCACCAGATTGTACAAGTCCTGCTTCAACTGCTTTACGTTCAGCAATTTCGAACATATCGTCAGTTGATGATGGAGCATCTGTCAACATTGGGATAACACCCCAGTTCAACATCAATCCACGTTCTGTCAATTCGTCGAATGTCAATGCCAAGATGTCAGCATTTGGACGGTATTTAGAAATCAAACGTGCAGTGTGACCTGTCTTAGTAAGAGTTACAATCAATTTAATGTCCATTGAGTTAGTAGCATCTTTAACAGCTGAAGCCATTACTTCTGTCTTAGAGTTACGTTCAAATGAATCTGAGTTCAAACGACCGTATTCGTTAAGAAGAGTTTGAGCGTTCTTGTCGATTGTAGCCATTGTAGTTACTGACTCAAGAGGGTATTTACCGTTTGCAGACTCACCTGAAAGCATTGTAGCGTCAGTTCCATCGATAACAGCGTTAAATACGTCTGATACTTCTGAACGAGTTGCACGTGGTTTTTCAGTCATTGTTTCAAGCATGTTTGTTGCAGTGATAACAACTTTACCAGCAGCATTGACTTTCTTGATAATCATTTTTTGGTAAACTGGAACCATTTCGAATGGTACTTCGATACCCATGTCACCACGAGCAATCATGATACCATCAGCAGCTTCAATGATTTCATCCAAGTTGTCGATACCTTGTTGGTTTTCTATTTTAGCAAACAATTGAACGTGTCCGTTTCCAGTTTCTTTACAGATTGCACGAACTTCGTTCACGTCTTTTGCAGTACGTACGAATGAAATCGCGATGAAGTTAATTCCTTGTTCAAGACCAAAGCGGATATCGTCGTTATCACGCTCAGCAAGAGCTGGGAAAGGAATTTTAGTGTTAGGGATATTAACACCTTTTTGTTTAGCAATTACGCCATCGTTTTCAACTTCAACTTCAAACTCACGAGTTGCGTCATCTTTAGCAACAACACGAAGACCAAGTTTACCATCGTCAACCAAAACTTGACGACCAACTTCAACATCATCATAGATATCAAGAGCACCAGCAACGTTCAATGCAATCACATCACGAGTTGATTTGATTCCTTGTTTAGTCGCAACACGGATTTTTTCACCAGTTGTGTATGAATACTCTTTAGCTTCACCTTCGAACAATTCTGTACGGATTTCTGGTCCTTTTGTATCAAGAAGGAAACCAACTTTTTTACCTGCAAGTTTTTCTGCAAGTTTAACAGTTGCCATACGGTCACCTTGTTCTTGATGGTCACCGTGTGAGAAGTTGAAACGGAATGTGTTAGCACCAGCTTCAATCAATTTAGCAATGTTTTTAGCTGAAGCTTCAACATCAAGTTTTTCGCCCCAGTATCCGTCATCACCGAATTTTTTACCACCACGGATTTCTACCGCAGGTCCCAAAGTTGCAACGATTTTTACACGTTTGTTCATGATTTTTGTGACTCCTTTATATATGACCTTTTTGGTCTTATTAACAAAATTATAAATTATGACAAGCTCTTATTCAAGCTAGATAGCTCAAGATCAGCTTTATGTGGGTTGTTAACCACAATCTTACCATCTGCAGTCAAGCTAAACAAAGCTCCTTCTTCTGCAGTTCCAAGAATTGGGTTTTCAACCATTTTCTCGTTACGGATACCAACCGCAACACCACCAATACCTTCTTTAAGAAGTTTAACGGCATGCGCACCCATACGTGACGCCAAAACACGGTCACGCGCAGTTGGAGAACCACCACGTTGAATATGTCCAAGTTCTGTCACACGAAGGTCGCTTGTATCTCCAGCTTCTTTAAGTTTTTGACCAAATTCAGCTGCTGACATCACACCTTCTGCCAAGACAATGATATTGTGTTTTTTACCACACTCGTAACCACATTTAATGCTTTCTACGATATCTTCAATCTTGAATCCTTCTTCAGGAATGATGATTTCATCAGCACCAGTTGCAATACCAGCCCAAAGAGCGATATCACCTGCGTTACGTCCCATAACTTCGATAACAAATGTACGACGGTGACTTGATGATGTATCACGAATCTTATCGATAGCGTCCATAGCAGTAGTAACCGCTGTGTCGAAACCGATTGTGAAGTCAGTACCAACGATATCGTTATCGATTGTACCAGGAAGACCGATAGCTGGGAAGCCATGTTCAGTCAAACGCATAGCACCGTGGTAAGATCCGTCACCACCAATAACAACTACACCTTCAATCCCGTGTTTTTTCAATTGCTCAATCCCTTTAAGTTGCCCTTCAAGTTGAGCGAACTCTGGGTAGCGAGCTGAGTGAAGGAAAGTACCACCACGAGAAATGATGTCACCTACTGAAGCTGCATCTAGGGGATGAATTTCACCGGCAACCATACCAGCATATCCATCATAGATACCAAACACTTCCATTCCTTCTGAAATTGCTTGACGAACAACTGCGCGGATGGCAGCGTTCATACCAGGGGCGTCTCCACCACTAGTCAAAACAGCAATACGTTTCATATTGGTTATGCTCCTTTTTCTTTTAACATTCTTACTGATTATACCACATTTACGTTGAAAATTCTTCTATTTTCCGTAATTTTAGCGATAAATCGTTTTCATAACGATTCCATTCAATTTCGCTTCTAATTCATCAGATTTAGTCACAAAATGATGGGGAGAAACAATAGTTTTCTGTTCCTCTTCATACCTGATAATGACTGGGATTGGGCCTTTATACTGGTCTAAAATTCTCGAAATTTCTTGATCCAAATCATGATTTTTCACCTGAATCCAAAAGCGCTCAGCAACTGCTTCTCTTATTTCTTGTGCAATCATTTGCAGACGACCGTCACGTGACTGAATTTTTCCTTTTATATAGTAGAAGGCTCCTTCTCTTACTTCCTGACCAACCTGTCGATATAAATCTGAAAAGAGGGTAACATCCAATTTTTTCTTACTGTCATCCACCTGTAAGAAAGCCATATTTTCACCCTTTTTGGTCCGAATCACTTTTATTTTCTGAATTTCAACCAATATAATTGAGTGACTATTTTCTGACAAATTTCCGATTGGTGTAATTGGGTAGATAGCCTTACTTGCAATAGCTTGTAGTGGATGTTTGCTAACTCCCACTCCTAGAAGCTCTTGTTCCATATAGAATTTTTCTTGTTCTGTCCAATCTTCCGATTCTTGCCAGCTATAAATTGTATCACCGAACAAGCTACCCAACTCTTTCACAAATTCAAATAGATTAGCTAAATTATTGAATACTTTTTGACGATTTTTTTCAAATGAATCGAAAAGGCCAACTTTTACCAAAGGTTCTAGCAGAGGAAGTTTCAGATAATTCTCAGGTAATTTAGCTACAAAATCTTCAATGTTAGAATAAGGTCTATTTTCAATGATCCAAAGAGCCAAATCCTTGCTGACTCCCTTAATCGATTTTAATCCTAGATAGATGGACTTGTTGGCAATTTTATCATGATAAGGAATAGTGTTAATTGACAGAGAGGCTACTTCAAATCCTGCTTCTAGAGCATCCATTAAGTAATCACTGTTGGAAGAATTTAACATGACCTGATAAAAGATGGCTGGATAATGCGTTTTGAAATAGGCCAACTGGAAAGCCAAGGCTGAGTAGGCATAGGCATGAGATCTATTAAATCCATAACCAGCAAACTTCTCCATAACATCAAAGACCTGCTCTGCCTTTTCCCTAGTATGCCCAGATTCTAAAGATCCTTGAATAAAGGAAGCCCTCATCTCATGCATGGCAGAGGCATCCTTTTTCCCCATAGCCCGACGCAAAATATCGGCTTTCCCAAGACTAAATCCAGCAAAACGCTGAGCAACCTGCATAACCTGCTCCTGATAGAGCATAATGCCGTAGGTTGGAGCCAAAATATCCTCCAGCACTGGATCCAGAACCGTCACTTCTTCCTGCCCATGCTTTCTTGCCACAAAGTTATTGATATAGTCACTAGCACCTGGTCGATTTAGAGAAGTCGTTGCTACGACATCTTCAAAGCAGACTGGCTGCACACGCTTAAGCAAGCGAATGGCACCAGGTTGCTCAAATTGAAAGATACCTTTTGTATTACCAGAGGCAAATAAAGCTAACGTTTCTTTATCTTCCAAATCAATCTCGTTGATAGCTATCTTAATCCCTTCTGTTTCAGCAAGCAATTCTTGCATCTTCTGAACAAAGGTCAAATTCCGCAGTCCCAGAAAATCCATCTTCAAAAGTCCACTAGCTTCAACTCCATGAGCATCATACTGAGTCAATGGAATTTCGTCACCATGCTTTAGAGGGATATAGTTGGTTAAATCTTGGTCACTAATGACAACACCAGCCGCATGGACAGAGGTTTGTCTGGGATAGCCCTCAATCTTGCAAGCAATTTCATAGGCTTTTTGGTATTCTAACTTACTATTGATTTGCTGACGAAACTGTAGATTGCCCTCATAGGCTGACTTGAGATTATCACGAAAACTGATTTTCTTGGTAATTGCAGATAATTCATACTCGGGCACACCAAAGCGTTTCAATACATCTCGCAAAGCTTGCTTGGCGCCAAAGGTAGAAAAAAGTGACGATTTGCGCCGCATGTTTACTGCCATATTTATTACCAACATATCTGATAAAATCTGGACGATAAATATCTGGAATATCAATATCAATATCAGGCATGGTATAGCGTTCACGATTGAGGAAACGTTCAAAAATCAGATTTTTCTCTACTGGGTCAATCCCTGTGATATCCAAGGCATAGGACACCAAACTACCGACTGCAGAACCCCGTCCCATTCCCATATAATAGCCATTTGAACGTCCAAAACGCAACAAATCCCAAACAACCAAGAAATAATCATCAAAGCCCATATCATGAATAACAGCCAATTCTTGGTCTAGACGATTTTGATATTCTTTACTAGTCAACCCCTTCTGAGCTAGCCCCAGTTCAGCACGTTCTCTCAACTCTTCTACTGCTGGTCTAGCTGGATTAAAGCGAGGCAATTTCAGACTAGTATCCAAGTCATAAGAAATACCTGAAATAAGCTTTTCTAAATTGTCCAAGGCTTGCGGAAAACGTTCTTGGAATAGTTTCTCTAAAGAACTTGCTGATATAAGGACATCTTGTCGTGAACGTAAGGGAACTTCTCTGAGTGGTAGATTTTCTTTAATCGCTGTTAACACTTGTAGAACTTCTCTATCCCTGCTTTCAAAAGCATTGACCCGATAAAGGGGCAAGATTGGATGATGAAATTCGCTGGCCAGTGTTTCTGGGTAAACCCCAATATAGTAATCACAGCCTAGTTCCAACGACTCCAGTCCATCAAAATAAGGCACAATGACCGCAACATCCTCCAGATACTGGGACAGGACTGACCATGTTTTCTCCCCCTGCATCCTGGCTGTTGAAAGCTTCATCAACTGCTGATAGCCCACACTAGATAGGGCTAAAAAGCGCAAGTTCACTTCCTGCTCATCTACTAAGAGAGTCATTTCAAGCCCTAGTAAAGGATGAATGCCGTATTTTTTTGTAATCTCTAGAAAGTCGAAAGCCCCATAAAGATTGTCAATATCCATCATAGCCAGATGAGTGTATCCATAGTCTTTTGCTACTCTCACATACTTGTCGATTGAAATGACACTCTCCATAAAACTATAGACTGTTTTTGTATCTAGTTGTGCGATCAATTTACACTTCTCCTCTATCGTTCTCACTATATTATACCATTTTCAAAAAAAGAAAAGAACCTGAGATAGTAAATCTCAAGTTCTTTCTTAAGCTGAATCAGTCACTGTTTGAAAGAAAGTCTGAATTATTCTTCGTCTTTTCTTTTCTTACGAGCAATCAATCCAAATCCACTTAAGGCTCCTAGAAGTCCAAGTGCTGCTAAGCTAGAGTGTGCTTCTGTACCTGTATTTGGAAGTTCACGTTGACCTTCCATGTATTGAGGTGTAGAAGGCACTGCTGGTTGTTCTGGTGTCACTGGCGCTACTGGTTGTTCAGGAGTCTCAGGTGTCACTGGAACAGGATTTGGTGCAGGACTAGGTTCTGGTTGAGGCGCTGGAGCTGGATTTGGTTGAGGTTGTGGAGTTGGTATATTACCACCTCCGCCACCATTGTTACCACCACCATTATTTGGTGTAGGAACAGGAATGTAGTTGATTGGCGTATCTTGAGTTGGATCTGCCGGTACATCTGGTACTTCATATCCTTTCGTTGGATCGTTTGGATCAACTGGTTTCAATGGATTTCCATTTGGATCTACAGGGATAAATCCTGGTACGTAAGGTACTTTTGGTTTATCTGTTCCTGGTTTAGTTGGATCTTCTGGATCGTTTGGATATGGAGTTGGTGGAACATTTGTTTGTCCCTCTGGCAATCTTGGAATCCAAGAACCAAGTTTAGCATACACTACAGTTTGCGTAATGTTTTTACCTGCTTCTGCTTTGATATCTTCTTGTGATTCTTTGATATCTCCACCACGAGCGATATAACCATCTACTTTAGGTAACTTGTTACCATTTAGGATAGTATCATTACCTTCTACTGTCCATTCACCATATATGATTTCTCCAGTTACTAGGTTCACTTTCGCAGTACGTTTAAACTTAATTGTTTCAGTGTGAGTAGCTGCTACTTCTTTTCCATTGTGATCTACATAAGTGATCGTACGAGTCGCAGAAGATTCTGTAACTAAATCTTTCACTGTATCAGGCCATACTGGACTGTTTGGATCTTCAGGGAATACTGGTTTACCTGGTTCTGGGGTTGATGGTGTGACTGGTTTCAGTGGGTTGTTTGGACCTACTGGTTTCGTTGGATCTGTTGGCACGATAAGTGGAGTAACTTTTACATTAAAGATTTGATCTTTATCTTTATCTTTGTCGAATACTCTATCTGTATCTGCTGAAGGGTAATCATTGCTTGTTACAATGTAACCTTTCTTAACAAGTTCTTTGATCTTGTTTTCAACATCTCCAGACTTAGTGAATTTAGATCCTGATTCACCGTAATCTACTACTGGATCAGATACTACTTTACCGTTGTTATCTACGAAGTTAGTGATAGCTTTTTGTTTATCATTTTCGTAAACGATTGGTGTATCCGTACCTGGATCTGTTGGTACTGGTGGTACTTCATATCCTTTAGATGGATCTTTTGGATCCACTGGTTTCAACGGTACAAGTGGGTTAGTATTTGGATCCACTGGTTTCGTTGGGTCTTGTGGAACTTTTGGTGTTGTTCCTGGGATATGAGGAATTACTGGTACTTTCGGACTATTTGGATCTTGAGGATCTGTTGGTTTAGTTGGACTTGGTGGTACAACTTTACCTGGATCTTGAGGATCGTTATCGTAAGGCGTTGGAGTTGGTGGAGTTACACCATCTGGTACTTTCGGTACAAGTCTTCCAACTGGAACGTAAACTACTTTGATGTTTTCATCTTTAGAGTTCTCAGTTAATCCTGTAGTCTCAGCTACTTCTTTTTGAGCTGGATCTTTCAGAACGTATCCTGGAACTACTGGTGATGTTACTTTATCAAATGTAGTATCGTTATTTACTGGAGTCCATTTACCATATTCGATAGCACCTGTTACAAGATTAATCTTAGCTTCACGAGTGAAGGTTACTTTGTCAGTTACATCAGCTGTAGATTTGTTTCCATCTTTGTCTGTGTACTCAACTTTGTTTCCATCTTTATCCACGTATGAAATTGTACGAGTAACGTGTTTAGTCGTTTCTAGTGACTTGATTAACTCTTCAGTCCATTTTGGTCCATCAGGATTATTTGGATCGATTGGTGTATCAGGTTTTGGTTTGTTAGGATCGTTCGGGTTAGTTGGGTCAAATGGTTTAATTGGCTCAACGTGAGGTGTAACTGTAACTACGAAGCTTTGGTCAACTTTCGTATCCTTATCGTAGTTCTTATCAGTAGCTGTTGTGAATCCATCGGTCACTAGGTCATATCCAAGTTCTTTCAACTCAGCAAGTTTTGTAGCTGTTGAGTAGTTGATTGGTTCACCAGATTTACCTTCTAGTTCATCAGTGTGAAGAACTGTGTTTGTTCCTGCAACAACATACTTAACTGTTGCTTTTTGAGTATCTTTTACATACTCGATTACAGTATTTTCTGTTGGTGTCTTAGGTGTTGGTGGTACATATCCTTTACTTGGATCTTCTGGATCTACTGGTTTCAGTGGGTTTCCATTTGGATCTTTAGGTGTTGTACCTGGAATATGTGGAACTACTGGTACACTTGGTTTATTTGGATCATTTGGATCATTTGGATCTGTTGGTTTGTTTGGATCTACCACTTTTCCTGGATCTTTTGGATCGTTTGGATATGGAATTGGATCGATCGGTGTTTCACCATCTGGTACTTTCGGAGTCCATGTTCCAACTGGTACGTATCTAACTTTCAGATCTTGGTTAGGTGAATCTACTGTTAAGTCTGTCGCAGATGCTTTAACTTTAGATCCATCAGCTTCTACTAAGTCACCTTGTGTATCTTGGTTAGGTTTTACAACATATCCTTTAACAACTGGTGATTTAACTTCAGCAAATTTAGCTGTACCTGCAACTGCCCATCCACTTGTAGTATCTGTTGCTGACACGTCTGCTACACCGTCACCATTTGTGTCGTATCCTACTACTGAACCGTCTTTTGGATTTACAATTGCTGTACGTGTGAAGCTTACTTTATTAGTTACTTTTGGAGCTTCTGTAGTAGATACTTCTTCATCAGTACCATCTTTAACGTAAGTAATTGTACGAGTTACTGACTTGATGTTGTTTAGTTTATTAAGAGCATCTTCAGTCCATTTTGGTCCATCTGGTTTGTTTGGATCAATTGGATCTCCTGGTTTAGGATTCTTAGGATCTTCGTTAGGATTTTCTGGATTTGTTGGTGTTACTGGAACTGTCTTAGCTACCGTTACGTAGTAAACTTGAGACACTCCGTTTTCACCTTTATCATCAACGCTATCGAATACTCCTGCTTCACCTGGATATTCAGCTTGACCTGCTTTATTTGGTACTACTGCGTAACCAGCTGCTTTAAGTTCTTCAACAACTTTCGTTACTTCACCTGCTTTAGTGAATTTAGCTCCTGCATCTCCTGCTTCTACGAATGAAGTATGAACTGCATTACCGTCTTCATCTACGAAGTGAACTACCGTTACTTGTGATCCATCTTTAACATAAACAATATTTGTGTCTTTACTTGGATCTTGTGGTACTGGTGGTTTGTAACCTTTTGATAAGTCATTAGGATCTTTTGGCTCTAATGGTTTACCAGTAGATGGATCTAATGGAGTTAGGCCATCGACAGGAGGGATCGTTGTTGTTGGTTCACCTGGTTTTGTTGGATCCGTTGGGTTGTTTGGATACTTAGGATCTGTAATTGATGGAGGAGTTGTTCCATCTGGTACTACTGGTACATATTTACCTAAGTCTTTATATACAACTTTTTCAACAATATCTTTATCAGTTGCTGTTACGTTTGCTACATCATTCTTAGATGATTCTACATCTCCTGTAGCTACATATCCTGTAATTACTGGAAGTTCTGTTTTACCTTCTAATGTAGTATCGTTGTTTACTGCAGTCCAGTCACCGTAAGTTACTTCACCTGTTGCTTGGTTAACAGTTGCTGTACGTGTGAACGATACAGTTGTTTCATGTTTAAGTGCTGCATCAGTTCCACGTTTAGATGTATCTGCTACATCATCTGCGTAAGTATAGGTAATTGTACGTTTAACTTCTTCAGTAAGTTTTAGATCTTTGTATTTCAAACCATTTGGATCGTTTGGATTCAATGGTTTTTCTGGATCAACATTTGGATCGTTTGGTGTTACCGTTACTTTTGTAGGATTGTACACTACTGTTTCAACAATATCTTCATCTGTTGCTGTTACATTTTCTTTAGCTGGAACTTCAGCTTTAGTTGGTGTGTAATCAGGAACTGATGGTGAAGTTACTTTATCAAATGTTGTATCATTATTTACTGGAGTCCATGGAGCTGCTTCTTTAGTTGTTGCATTTCCATCGTTATCTAAGTATGTTACTTCTCCAGTTACAGCATTGATTTTCGCTTTACGTGTGAATGTTAATGTTTCTTTAACTGGCTCTGCAGCTTTAGAACCGTCATTCTTCACGTAGTTGATTGTACGTGTAACTTGTTCAACTAATCCTAATTCTCCATAAGTACGTCCTTTAGGATCGTTTGGTACTTTATCCTCTGGTTTTGG
>CAKMOM010000080.1:0-18563 GCA_927910965.1 uncultured Streptococcus sp. | reverse complement strand
TGGCGATATGATTTTGGGATATTGTGGACACAATATCTGAGCTCGCAAAGACCGAACAAGAAGCAAGTGAGGTCTTTAGGAAGCGTACTGACAATGTGAGGTAGACTTACACTGTCAGACAAGTAGAATGTTGAAGGGATATCAGAATGGGACAAGAAATTAAGTCAATCAGAAAGCAATTTAGAATCACGAGACAAGAAGAAAAACAGATAAAAGAAATGATGAGGGAACAAAAAAATGGATAGTTTCTCAGAATTTCTTCGTCAGAATTTATTGAAAAAGAATTATCAGGATAGAATTTTTGAAAGTTGGTTCTCCCTTTGGCAGTCTCAAAAGTTTGAACAGATTAGTCGAGATGTGTATAAAGTTCTGGTTATCGCAAGAGAAAATCATCAAGTGACGCAAGAGCACGTCTCAATCTTATTGACTTGCGTTCAAGAATTGATTGCAGAAGTGAATCAAGTGCAGCCACTCAGTCGTGAGTTCCGTGAAAAATATATGGGTTAGGAGGATGTAATGGTTTATCGCTATCGTACTAATCTCAAAAAAGTATTTCTAACTGATCCAGAATTACACCAATTGAATGAACGGATTGCTAAGAGCAATTGTCAAAATTTCTCAGTCTATGCCAGAAAAGTTTTACTTAATCCCAATATGTCATTTGTCATGATTAACACTGATACTTATGACCAGTTAGTTTTTGAATTGAGACGGATTGGAAATAACATAAATCAAATTGCGCGTGCGATTAATCAAAGCCATCTGATTTCTCAGGACCAATTACAAGAATTGAGTAAAGGAGTCGGAGAGTTAATTAAGGAAGTGGACAAAGAATTTCAAGTGGAGGTGAAAAGACTGAAGGAGTTTCATGGTAGTTACTAAACACTTTGCGACGCACGGAAAAAAATATCGTAGGCGTTTAATTAAGTATATTCTCAACCCTGATAAAACGGACAATTTGAAATTGGTATCTGATTTTGGCATGAGCAATTACTTGGACTTCCCTAGTCATGCAGAAATGGTAGAGATGTACAATGTCAACTTCACCAATAATGACAAGTTGTACGAATCCAGAAACGACCGACAAGAAAAACACCAACAAACTATTCATGCTCATCACCTCATTCAATCATTTTCTCCTGAAGATAATCTGACACCTGAAGAAATTAACCGCATTGGTTATGAGACCATGATGGAATTGACAGGAGGTCGTTTTAAGTTTATCGTAGCAACTCATACAGACAAAGATCATGTTCATAATCACATCATAATCAACGCTATTGACCGCAATTCAGATAAAAAGTTGATATGGAACTATGCCTTGGAACGAAACCTCCGTATGATTTCAGACCGTATTTCTAAAGTGGCTGGGGCGAAAATTATTGAGAAGAGTTTTTCTTACCGTGACTATCAAAAATATAGGCAGTCTAGTCATAAATTTGAATTGAAACAACGTCTTTATTTTTTGTTGCAGCAATCTAAATCGTTTGATGATTTTTTAGAGAAAGCAAAGCAGTTGCATGTTCAGATTGATTTTAGTCAAAAGCATAGTCGATTCATGATGACGGATCGAGCAATGACAAAACCAATTCGAGGACGCCAACTCAGCAAACGAGATCTATATGATGAAGAATTATTTAGAATGCATTTTGCTAAGCAAGAGATTGAAAGTCGTTTAGAATTTTTGTTGAACCGTGTCAATTCTTTAGAAGATTTAATAACAAAAGCCAAAGAATTGAATCTAACCATTGACTTAAAACAAAAAAATGTAACTTTTATCCTGGAAGAAGAGAATCAAAAGATAAGTTTGGGTCATCAAAAAATAAGTGATAAGAAATTATATGACGTCAAATTTTTTCAAGATTATTTTAAAAATAAGGAAGTCGTTGCTTCAGAAGGATTAGAGAATTTAAAGGAACAGTACCATGCTTTCCAAGAAGAACGAGATAAGGATAAAGTATCCACTGAAGAGATTGAGGAAGCCTTTGAGACATTTACGGAAAAACGAGATACCGTTCGTGAATTTGAAGTGGAACTTGCAGAGAAGCAAATAGAGAAGCTAGTTGATGAGGGCATTTATATCAAAGTGTCTTTTGGTATTAAGCAGAGTGGTCTCATTTTCATTCCCAATTATCAATTAGATATTCTGGAAGAAGAGAATCAAACAAAATATAAAATCTTTATACGTGAGACAACTTCATACTTTGTATATAACAAAGAACATTCGGATAAGAATCAGTATGTCAAAGGACGAACCTTGATAAGACAGCTAACCAACGATAGTCGAGTAATACCATACAGAAGACCTACAGTTAAGAGTCTACAGGAAAAGATTACTGAGATTAACCTCTTCATTGAATTAACTGAAGCAGATAAGAAATACCAAGACATTAAAGACGAGTTAGTAAAAGAAATAGCAGAGATAGATATAAAACTAAATCAAATTAATGAAAAAATCGCCAACTTAAATAAGATGGCGGAAGTGCTTATCAATTTGAAGAGCGAGGATGTGAGCAGTCGAAAGCTTGCAAGACATGACTTTTCAAAACTGAACTTGACAGAATCAACTTCATTAGAACAAGTGACTGAAGAAATAAGAGCATTGCAAGAGGAACTAGGTCACCATATTGGTGAGTATGAGAGACTCATAAAAAGATTAGAAACATTTGTAAAAATGTTGAATACTGGTAAAGGCTTTAATCAAAAGTTTGATACGGAGATTTCATTACAGTAATAGAAATGCTGGCAATGTAACTATCTCGACATTTTAAATTTATTTTATAGATATTTAAGGACAAATAATATATTTATTATCGTCAATTTATAATGATAATGCTGAATTAATTCAGGCTACCAGAGAGAAAGGACAGCGAGTGAGTTGTCCATGCAGGACTTAACTTGTTCTGCCCATGAGGTCATTATCTTTGAGGTTGCCAATAATCTATTGTTTAGAGATGTCAAAAACGGTAAGAATATGCAAGACCTCATCGCAGCATTATTATTCTGTGGCGATTTTAAAATAAAAATAGAACTTATAAAATCTGTATAGAAAACAGTTGCCTTTTCAAGTTAATTAACAGTGTCTAAAGTTATAGTTGTTTGGAAGTATTCACCCAGTTGACTGGTGATAACCATATCACCATGATGCAAATCAACGATTTGCTTAGTAATTTTCAATCCTATACCACTTCTACGAACACCAGAAATATCAAAGCTAAATTCTTCAATTTTATTAATGTTGTTAAGTCTGTTGGGAGAGGCCCCTATTCCGTTATCGCGTACGGTAATTGAAAATGTATTATTTGATAGATGCTTAAGAATGATTTGAATATCGCATCCAGAAGGATTATGAAGCACAGAATTATAAATCAGATTATGAATAATTCTCGATATCAAAGATTTTTCGACGTACGTTTTTGATTAAACAAACCGTCGTCAGAAGTGAATTCAAAATTGAAGTCATGCCAAATCTCTTGATTAATAATTTGGATAATAATCTCCTTAAAAAATGGAACGATGTATACAATTTCTCGATTTAATATCAGATTACCATTGTTAATCGGGCAAATATATTTAAATCATTAAGAAGGTTTTGGATATAATGACTTTCAACTAGGGTAGGCTTTAGATACTTAAGTAATAGATCATTATCAGTTTTTTCAATCGCTAGGGATGTGTTTGATACAATTACTGAAAGTGGTGTTTTGATATCATGTGCAATTCCAGAAATCCAATTTTCCTTAAATTCTTCATTTTCACGAAGTTTTTGATTGGCTGAGTTAATAGCAAGTGTTAATTTATCTAGTTCCTGTACAGATTTAACTTGTGTGTTTCCTCCATTTGGTAGTTTTACAATTGCGTTAATAATCGGTTTAATATTTCGATTTAGGAAGGTAACACTGTAGATATATAAAAATAAACAGAACAATATGTTAGCAAAAATCATTGATACAATAATGATTGGAAAAATTTGAATTCGATTCAAATCAAAATAATTATTACCATAGCGAATAATACTATCTTTTGGAAATGCAATAATATAGATATCGTTATCATTGTCTTTTATTTGAGTAAATACAGGATAGTCTTTTAAGTAGAACCTAGAGAAACGAACAACATCTGCAAAATTAAATTGATTAGCTATATCTTTGGGTTTGTCAATATTGAATTTTTCTTTGCCACTGTTCTTATCAATAATCATCATCCATAAATTATTTTCATCAATTAATTGTTTGGCTATCGGACTGACAACATAATTTCCATTAGTTAAAACAATTTCAGACGACACTGTTTCGATGATGTTTGATGCAGATTGTTGGCTACGAATATAATTTGCTGCAGTAACTAAAAGTATTACATCAACTATGATGATAAAAATAAACGATAGAATAAACTTTAGTATATTTTTTTTGAAAACATTCATGGGTTATACCTTAAATTATCTAAATAACAAGTTTATATCCAAGTCCTTTGACAGTAATTAGGTGATTAGGCTTAGAGGGGGTAAGTTCTATCTTTTCTCGGATATTTCGAATATGTACCATTAGAGATTTCTCATATCCAAAGCTCTCAAGTCCCCAAATTGTATCACAAATTGTTTCAGTAGAGACTATGTAATTTTTATTAGCATATAATTTTCGAAGAACTTGAATTTCTGTAGGTGTTAGCGATAGATTTTGACCACTTTTCTTAACACTGGCATTGTTCAAGTCAATGATACAGTCAGTTAGTTCAATGAGTTCAGATTCATCTTTATAAGCTCTTCTTAACAGTGCAATAATACGATACGTTAAAGATTTAGGTAAGAAGGGCTTTGTAACGTAGTCGTCTCCTCCCGAATTAAGTCCTCTAATTTCATCGTCAGGATTATTTTTAGCAGTCAAAAATAGAATTGGAATATCTGAGATTTTTCTCACATATTGAGAGAGTAAATAGCCTTCTCCGTCTGGGAGCATGACATCTAAAATAATTAGATCAATATGGGATACCGAAAAAACATCAATTCCTTCACTAATACTATAAGCGCGACTAATATTTTTAAAACCACGACTCACAAGTACCTCTTTAATTGATTCACTTAACGCTGTATCATCATCCACAATCAATATGTGTTTATTTAATAATTGTGCTTCAAAACTCATGTTTTCACCTCCAAAAGTTTACTTAATTATACCATAAATAAAGCTATTAGATAAAAGGTGAACATTTCATATTCGATAATCTTAAAGATAAATTTATGTTTTCTTTATCCAAGCTTTAAGATGCCATTGTAAGATAAACTTGTAACAAAGAAGATATCTAGATTGCCGATATTTAAAATAGAAAGAGGTAAATACTATGAAAAAAGAATATGAACTAATGAATACGATTCAGGAAGTAAGTCTTGATGAATTAGAGCAAATTATTGGTGCTGGAAAGAATGGAGTATTTAAAACTATTTCGCATGAATGTCACATGAATTCATTCCAATTCTTCTTTACATGTTGCTCATAATATTGTGCGATTAGGTATCTTTGAAGTTACTCAAAAGAGGGTATTCCTCTTAAAAATTACAGACAGACCCAAGAACTATTTGAGGTTTGTCTTTTCTTTTGTCTATTCTGTAGATATAGTGAGAATGTATAGTTTTTGAATAAAGCTTGGAGTCAGGGGGAGAATTCGCTAAAAAATAGAAAAGGATAGATAAAGTAGTTCTTGATTTTTACTAATTTATAGTGAATGAGAGGATATGAATTGGTAGATATTAGATACAGTACTCTATTTGATTTGTATAGATTATAAATTTATTTTAAATTAATTTTTCTTAAAGTTATCTTTAAGTAACAGTATTAAAATCATCGTATAGGGAACATAATTATTAAGTGCCTAATATAAGAAAGAGGTTAAATGTTATGAGAATTAATAAAGAAATGTGTTGTGAGGCAGTAAATGTATTGCAAGAGATTCAAATTGATGAATTAGATATACTTTTAGGAGGCGGCAAGGGGCACGGTGTTAATACAATTTCTGCAGAATGTCGTTGGAACAGTTTACAAGCCATTTTTACATGTTGTTAGTCGCGGGAGGATAGTAGTATGAATGAGAAAGAAATTCTATATAGCCAATTTGACAGCTTTCCAAAAGTATTTATTGAAAAATATTTTCCAGAATTACTACTAGAGAATAGTGATATATCAAAGATATTGAGAAAAAAATTTCTGATTATTACAGACCAACGCTAATCTATTTAATCAATGAAAAAAGAATTGAAGAAAGCTTGGTAGGTTCCTCATCGGAGATACGTTATGATTATTTAATAATGTCCTATGTAAGAAAGGAATAATATTAGATGAAATTGAGCAACGTTTCTCGGATATAAATCATCGTGTTATACTCAGCATCCAGAAATACTTAGACTTAATGGAATATGTGAAAAATAGATTTATTGAAGATTTTTCAGAATTAGTAGATCAAGATTACATTAGTAGTAACTCCCTAATTCCTAATATAGATGCTATTAAGCTTAAAGTGACAGGAGATATTCATAACGGTAACGGGGTGTGTATTGTAACTTATCAGGAGCAAAAAGTTGTTTTTAAAAAGAAATCATCTAAACCAAATCTTCTTTTGAATCTTTTAGATGCTAGAGTTAGTGCTTATTTGGGCAAAAAAATCCATTTTATTCCTCAATTTTTGGATAAAGAAGAATATTTTTGGGAAAAATTTATAATTAGCAGACCATTAAATTCAAAAAAAGAAGCCGAAGAGTTTTATCGTAGAGTAGGTTACCTATTAGCATATTCCTATATTCTAAATATCTCAGACTTACACTTTGAAAATTTGATATCTGCAAATATTACTCCAACTCTTGTAGATGTTGAAACAATCTTCTCTATAACACCTTTTGACACGATAGCGAACAACGAAGCGACCTTCCAAATTATAGAGAACAGTAGAAATTCAGTACTTTCAACAGGTCTTCTTCCCATTGCTGAAGCAGATAAGATTTTCGGTGGAGATACTAGTGGAGTTCTTGGTGGAACTCTTATTGGCGAAGCTAAGATTGTTGTGAATTATAATCGAGATGATGTGCATGTTGAGAAGAAAAAATATCAGATTAAAAATCAAGATCATTTGCCTTATTTTCTTAATTCTATGGGAGAGAAAAATTATCTTAATGCGGCAGAATATATTGATTTCATTAAAGAAGGATTCAGAGAATTAGGTTATTTTTTTGTGAAGGAAAAGAAATATCTTGAAAAACTTTACTTGACTCATAGTGATATTCAAACTCGAATTTTGTTTCGGAATACTAGAGACTATAGTCTAATTCGACAACTACTTATTTCGCCAGTATACTGTAATCAATCACAGATACTATTTGAAAAAATGGCTAATAAATTACATGAGTATGATAGTCATACATTAGTCCAATCAGAGGAGAAGCAGTTATTAAATATGGATATTCCTTATTTTTATGTGAATATTAATAGTTGTAACATTAGAGATGGAGAGACAATTATTTGGAAACTAGGGACTTCTGCGTTAAGTGTAGTGATTAAAAAGCTAGAGAATCTAAATGAGGAGTTAATTGAAGAACAAATTAATTTAATAGAATTCTCAATAAAAACTACACAAGCATTGTATAGTACAGAACTTCAAGAGGAGTATCGAAAATATGAACGCCCCAGTAATGATGAAGAGGTATTATACACAGGAATTAATACGTTGGTTGATATTATTTTGAATGATGAGAGATATTCCTTCGGAGATAATAGTACAAACTGGCTCACTTTGAAAGTTACAGATTATGATGCCTTTGAATTAGTTCCAATGGATGATTCAGTGTACGAAGGGTTGGCTGGCATAGGTATTGCTTTATCTGAAGCTTATGACTTAGTTGATTCTTTGAGACAAAAAAAAATTATTGCTTGCTTGAAACGAATTTTTTCTACTTTATTAAATTCTTATTCTAAAATACAAAACACATCCTATTTCGTTGGGAAATTAGGCATTATCTCGGCTATTTTTAGAATTGGTTTAATTACAGACCAGAAACTCCCAAGCTATATGTCAGATATTATAGATAGTTATTGTTTAAACATAGATGTATCTCAAGCAGACTTTTTATCAAGTTTCCCAAATGAAATTACTGCGTTTAGAAATACAGATACTACGATAGAAAATCTATCTCAATCGCTTAATAAACTTAAAGAGCTAGGTATTTATGATGAAAATTACATTTGTTGGAACCGATTAGAAGTGAATAATGTTAGTCTTGCACATGGGAATTTAGGTGTTGAGATAGCATTGCTTTTGTTGGCTGGTCAATTGAGAAGCACTGATGCCTTAGATTTATTTAACAAGGCTAGAAATTTTGATAATCGCCAGAAGATTGATAAGGGGTGGGTTGATAAAAGGAATAACGAGACAAGTGCAAATTGGTGCCACGGTTCGACGGGAGTATTAGTTGCAAGGTTAGCACAGCTACAATTAGATGATAGATATAAGATTTTATCCGATTCTGAGCGTGAAGAATTGAAGAAGGATGTGGAACATGCGGCAGAACAAATTGTTGAAATTGGTTTTGATATGACTAATTTTTCCCTTTGTCACGGAACTAGTGGAAATTTACTGGCTCTTAGTTATTATATGAATTATTTGGGAAATGACGAGTCCAAAAAATTCAAAAGCATTTTAGATAGAGAATATAAAAAATTGCATGCATTTGGTTTAGAAAAAGGTTGGATGTGTAGTTTTAATACAAAGTATAATGTCTATGGTCTAATGACAGGAATTCCAGGTGTTCTATTTTCTACAGCAAAATATTTAAAAGAAGACAGTTCGCTTGACATTCTTATTCCTAATTTATAAGGGATAGAGAGGAAGAAGTACGATGAAGATTATTTTACAAAACAATGAAGAAGATTGTCTTTTGGCCTGTTATACTATGTTGTTGAACGACTTAGGGCACAGAGTTCCACTATATGAAGTTTATGATAGAGATTCATTGCCAGCAGATGGGCTAAGTGTATCTTATCTGTTGACTCTAAATGATAGATTTGGAGTAACCATAAATGCCTATCATGCCTCAATTGACGAGTTACTAAAAGTCTATCAAAAACTAAGCAAAGAATGATTATCCATTGGAATAATGATCATTTTGTGGTTCTTGAAAAAATTACATCTGAGCAAGTTTTAATTGTAGATCCAGCTATTGGACAAGTAAGATACCGTAAAAGTGAGTTTATGGAGCATTATTCCGAAACAATGATTATGGTAAACAAAGGTAGTGATTTTAAATCACAAAAATACAACTCAATCTTTTGGAAGTATTTCAAGAAAACTCTTCAAATGAAACCAATTGCGTTATTTATGCTATCTTTGCTATTTATCCAAACAAGTGTATTATTGTTTTCAATAATTTTGCGACAAATGCTAGCAGATGATTTCAAGTTTAGTGTTAGTTTACTTTTATTAGGTATCGTTCTTATTTTTCAATTGTTAGGATATTTCATCAAAAATGGTGCTTTAGATAGATATAATAAAGATTTTGATGATTATTATAGTAGGGAATTATTTGGAAGGCTGTTACAAAAGCCATTGTTATATTTTCGAAATCATCTAAGTGGGGGAATTTCTGAAAAAATTAATTTTAAATCGACATTAAGAGATAATGTTACATTAAAAATTATTCCGTCATTTATAAGTCTTATTTCTGTTATTGTAATTTTTATCTATTTAATAACTATTTCAGTAAAATTAACCTTGATTTTAGTCGTAATGATTGCTATATATAGTGTGTTTTCTATAGTGCTATATTATAAGCAAAATGAATATAATCAGACCTATCTACAATATCTAATTGATTTCAATTCTGAACTACAGACTGATTTGGAGGATATAGACTATATTAAGATAATGAGAAAAGAAGATAATGTCTTCAATTCTTGGATGACAGTTAACAATCAAGTTACAACTAAATATTCACAAATATTGAAAATTGAAAATTTGTCTCAACTGCTTGGAACTATATTTAACTACATTAGTTTATCATCAATAATAGTTATAGCAGTTTATTATAATGATTACATTAAGGTCTCGCTCCCGGATTTACTTGTATATCAGACTAGTATTTCAATATTGATTTCTGCAATTGAACAGGTAAAAGGAGCTGTTTTTGAAATACTTCGATTAGGGGTTTATGCTGAAAACAAAGTGATTTGTTCAAAGATACGTTACCAATTACTGTACCGAGTGAAGACTCAAAGGATTATCTAATTCAAACTAATAAATTGAATTTTTCGTATGGCAGCAAACCAATCTATGATGATGTGAATCTGACAATTAAAAAAGGAGAAAAAATCGCTATTGTCGGGAAGTCGGGTAGTGGAAAATCTACACTATTGTTATTATTAGCGGGAATGCTACGCTATAGTGGTTCTCTAAAATACGGAATTAAGGAGTTTGAGAATTACCTGAGTGTAGTATTGCAAAACATGACGTTAAGAAAAGGAAGTATTTTAGAAAATTTGGAATGGATATCTGATGACTTATCTCCACTTTATCAGATATTGAATGATACGACAGCTGATGAGGTTATTTCTCAGTTGCCAAATAAAATACATTCTAAGCTATTGAAGCAGGGGAAGAATCTATCAGGTGGGCAGATTCAAAAATTACTTATTGCTAAATCTTTGATAAAAAAAGATGGAATTATTTTTTGGGATGAAGCTTTTAGTAATTTGGATGAACATAGTAAAAATAGAATCTATGAGAATGTACTACGAAGTACTAGATATTCAGATAAAACAATGTTGATGGTTAGTCATCATTAGACATTGTTAATTTTGTTGATTACATCATTTTCATTGATAGTGAAACGGGGGAAGTAATCAAAGATAGCCATGAGAACCTTATGAAAAGGAATTCAAACTACGAGAACTTTATTCGTTCGAAAGTTTAAGGGAAAATTTCCTCTTTCTTAATGTTACCTTTAACTGGCAGAGATATAATTTATAGTATAAACAAGAGAAGGGAAAGTCTTTAAGACCAAGACTTACGAGAGGTAATATAGGAATGAAAAATATTATTGAATTACGTAAATTGTCAAAAGTTTACAAAGATGTTACTACGGTAGACTTAGAAAAAATCACAGTCCGAGAGGGAGAAATCTACGGTTTTCTTGGACCAAACGGTGCAGGAAAGACAACAACTATGAAAATGGTACTGTCTTTAGTAACGCCTACTTCTGGAGAGATTTTAGTTCATGGTCAGAACATCAAAAAAGATAAGACTTATTTAAACCAAATCGGTTCAATGATTGAAGAGCCCTCCTACTATCCTAATTTGACAGGTTATGAAAATCTACTTGTTTTTCAAAAAATGGTAGGATTTAAGGAAAGTAATATTTATCCGACTTTGGAGTTGGTAGGTTTGGCCGAAGAAAAGAATAGAAAAAAACTTGTTAAAGATTATTCTCTCGGTATGAAGCAAAGACTGGCACTTGCTTTCGCATTGGTGAAGAAACCGCGAATTCTATTGCTTGACGAACCAACCAATGGTCTTGATCCAGCTGGTATTCATGAAATTCGTGAATTGATTGTGAAGTTGGCGAAAGAAGAAGGGCTAACAGTATTTATTTCTAGTCATATCCTTCCGGAGATTGAGCATATTGCAGACAGAGTAGGGATTATTAATCACGGGCGCCTTGTTTATGAAGGAGAAATTGAAGCAATTAAATCTAACACATGGATTGAGATTGGTGGAGATTTTTCACAGAACAACATTGTTCAAAGTTTGATTGAGTTCGGTTCGGTAGAAGTATTGGACGCATCCGCAAGTCATATCAAATTAAGCAATATTAATAATGATAAACTAGCTGATATGATCAGTTATTTAACGGAAAATGGATATCGAATTTTTCGGGTAGTTAGAGAAAGTGAGACACTAGAGGACATTTTCTTAGATTTAACAAAGGAGGTATAAAATGTCAGGTATTTACATTGAATGGTTAAAAAGCAGGCGAACAAAATCTTTTTCCATAGTTGCTATCTTAATAGTCGTTGCTACGCTTTGGAATATCGCTACATTCTCATCTGCATTTTCACATCCAGAGTTAAAAACTGTAGGAACACTTTTTAGCAATCAAAATGTCAATCTTCTTATGTTTCCCATTGCAGTCTGTGTATTTGCAGCTCGCATTGTTGGAAATGAGCGTGAGGGGCAAACATTTAGGTTACAAGCTGCAAACGGTCAACATTTTCTAACTATTTTTAATCACAAACTCCTATTTATGATGATTTTCTTTAGCATCATGTCGGTAGTAGAAGTTACTGCTATTTATTTTTTTGGAAAACAGGTAGGTATCTCAATTCCCTTCTCAATTATTGGACTTCAGTTTGTTGGACAACTACTTGCAATATTTTCTCTGATTTGTATCTATTTAACCCTAGCAATGCTCTTGGAAAGGCAAGGTATATTATTAGCGTTAGGTCTGTTAGGTGGTTTTTTGGGAATTGTTTTAAACCCAAGAAGCAATGGTTTTGGTAGTTTACTCAATCCTATAACAGGTTTCGGTAGTTTAGCACCTTATAAGTACCAGTTCCTTGGAAATGGAGTATTTACATATATTTTTGACGAACAACTACTATGGAAACTAGTAGTTTATGTATTCTATTGTGCATTATTATATGGTTTGGCTAATATCATTTTGAAAAAGAGAGGAAACTAAGATGGGAAGTTATTTTTTAGCAGAATGGAAAAAAACGCGAAAGACTCAACTTTTATTGATCGGAATTGCCTTTCTGATTTTTTCTAGTTTTATTGGACTGGGAATCTATTTTGCTAGTCGAGAGGTATTAGTTGATGGGACGCAATCCCTTGTTTTATGGGGGCAGTTGACTTTTTATAACAGCACCTTGCTCTATCCCCCTATGCTAGCTATCATTACAGGACTGTTGATTATGCCTGAGTTTGAAAGGAAAACTCTTGATATGTTGAAGGTGAATCAAGTATCAATGGGGAAATTGTATTTTGGGAAATTGCTATGTAGTTTCATCATAATTTTGCCAGTTCAATTAATTCTGTTCCTTATTTTTATTATAGCAACTAAGGTTGATGGAATTACGTTAGATCTGAGTTTGCAAACTTATTTCAAATGGTTGTTCTTAGCAGTTCTAGCATCTTTTCCAATAATTACTCTTCAATCCTATGTAACTGTAAAAACTAGAAATTTCAGTAAAAGTGTGGGATTAGCAACTATTGGGAGCATGTTTAATTTTGTCCTCATCTTTATTAATGAAGACTTAACAAAATTTTTTCCATATTCTCAACCGATGATTGCGCTTCGTAGTCGGTCACTAGCGGATATGTCATTAAACGATATGATTATCTTTCTAACAGTGAATATATTTTATAGTTTTGTTTTTTATAAATTTACTGTAGGGGCTTTGGAAAAAAGATAAACAATATTGATATATAGTGCACTATTTAAAATTGAGTATCATCAGTCAGAAAAATTGAATTAAAGCTATATAGGTTATTCTGTGTAAAATGTAGATGTAGATCTATATTTATATTCTAATTAATAATCTTCTTATGCCAATTTGGTATAAAATCTAAGATTCGTTCAAAACTTAACTATAATTTTCTTAGAAGTAAACGAATGTATAGGCGTGTCAGGGATCTTAGAGAAGATTATGATTATACGCAAGAGTATCTTGCTAAATATTTATCATGTAGTCAGTCGGCATATTCTAAAATCGAATCTGGTCAACGCCAGATTTCGATTTATTACTTGATTAAACTCTCAAGTGAGGAACTCCTAACAGCCTACAAGGAGGTCAAAGAGAAACATGACCAGATTCAGGAGTTTGAAGTTGTCCTAGCCGAGTATCAGATTGATAAGGTGGTTAAGGAAGGTCTTTTCATCAAGATGAATTACGGCGTCAAAAAAGACGGCTTGGAGCTATTCAAATCTTCAGTCTAGTGTTTACGAACACTCAGCAACTGCTAACAAGGCATTCTCAGGCTGGGAATTCCCTGGAGTAGAAGCACATGTTTCTAAATTCATTGGAACTGTACAGCTGAATGTTACTGGAATTGTAGGTAAGTACTTATGACATACAAAAACATATTATTAGGTAAAATGAGATACTTAATCCTGTTTTTGATTGCCATCCAGAGTGTCTTACTTGCTCTGGTAGCAATTTTTTTTAACAGGTTTACAGTATCAACAGTCATGGCAGAGTTATGATCATCATTCCGGGACCGTAACAGTTTATCTTCAGAAGTTAACAGAAGAGCAATCACAAGATGTATTTAATTATTTTTTAGAACAGAGTGACTTGTCCATATGGACAAAACGTTCTGAAAGTAGTGATACAGGAGAAGGTCTAAATAGGATTTATATAGACATCCTTGGTAGCTCTGCTGGTTTTTCAGATTTTGAAAGTACGGGTAAAATAGTAGTCTCACAACAACAATTTGCAGATTTATTATCTCATAGTGATAATAGTATGACTATTGGACTTGACAAAGGCTCAAATAATATGCTTTACGAGCTTCCAGATTTATTATTTAGCACACCTGTAGTCATTGAACGATTAGATTATACTTTCCAAAACACTAATACGATTAATGGGGTATACCATATCAATGGTCTACACGATGCTGTCTCAAGAGATAACTTTCTGTTACATCTTTCAAAGATGTCAGGTATTTCTGTTGAGGATTTGACAAAAGAAAGTTTTGGAAGTAGTACTGATCAGGGAATTTGGGGAATAATACTTGCTATCATCATCTTAGTAAATGCCTTCATTTTACTGATTCTATTCTTAATCTGTGTTCTTCAATCCTTCAAACATTTCGGAACATTGATTCTTTTAGGATGGGATAGAAAAGAATTATGGTCTGCTTTTTTCAAAAATTCTTTACTATTTTCAATATACATTATTCCAATTATCTCTTTATGTAGTTGGTTGTTGTCAGGCTGGCCTAGTTTTGGTTTATCATCGTTTATTCTAGTTTTTGCTGGAGTCAGCCTCTCAGTCTTGTTGCTACTATTGATATTCATTATTCCAACGATTATTGTTTATTCGGTTTCTCCATTAGCCGCAATTCATAAACGATTACCAATGAAGCCTTTAATGGTAACCTGCTTGTTATTCTATACCTTGGTAGCTGGTTTGTTAATCGCAGTCAGTTACTCTTTAGATACTCCAATGAATCAGTTTATTGATAATATAAAAGTATCTAGGGAGTGGAGAAATGTTGAAGATATGTACGTTATATCCAGCTTTGTTGAGGGAAATGATGTAGGTACATATGCAGGAACTACAAATTCCCTTGAGCGTAGTATGTATAACTTTTACCAGCGTATATCTGAGCTTCCAGGTGTCTATATTGCCAAAGGACAATTTCTTAATCAGGAGTCCCTTGATGCAGTCTATGGGACATACCAGCATATCCCTAAAAAACCATTTTGGTATTTGAAATTCTCCTATAATTACCTGCAAGACCTAGGTATTCCCCTAAGTGATGAAGAGTTGCTAGAGATGAGGAATGGTACTCGACTTTATCTTCTACCTAACACGCTCAATACAGAAGAACTTGAGGTGATGAAGGCGTATTTACAGGAAAGTGTCACTGTAAAACCGGGAGATTTACAAACTAATTTCACAGAAAATCAGAAATTTATATTCAAGGTTTACCAACCGTCTCGACCAATATTTACTTGGTCAGATTCCATTTCTTATGGTACAACTAGTGAGAATCCAGTTATTTTTGTCTCAACACCAGAGAATTTATATTTCATGGAGTCGGCAAACTTAGTTGTCAGTGGCTATAATGGTCTTTTGAAGATTCGTGATAGGGAAACGATGGAACAGGTAGTGTCCGTTTTAGAAACAGAATTTCCAGATTTAACGGATAATCGGTTGAGTTTTACAACTGTCAAGAACTTTATCAATGGTCTTCAAAAAGATCTGAGTTACACATTTTATCTTTTCGGCACGATTATAGCGATTATCATCATTACGATGATGGCTATTTTCTGGAGTTTTGTCTTAATGTACCGCTTGTTATTTGAAGAAAAATTGTATGGCCAATACTTTATGGGATTCTCACCATGGAAAAGATATATTGGTGTGCTTTCTCTCATTATTAGTTTTTCTGTGATGGAACTAATCGTTTCTATCTTTGTGGGTTCTAAGTTGGGAATAGTCATGACACTAGCTACATTTGCTTTTCAGATAATGCTTCTTTACTTCAGTTTGTTCCGTAAAGAAGGGGAGAGTATCATACAATCATTTAAGGAGTAATCTCATGTCTAGAATTTCAGTACAAAATGTATCAAAACAATTTGGTTCAAGAGAAATTTTCAAAGACTTAAGCTTTGATATTGAGGAAAATGAATTTGTAGCTTTAGTAGGACCTTCTGGTTCTGGAAAATCGACTATCCTCAATATGATTGGGCTATTGGATACTGTTGACAGTGGTAAAATCCTAATCAACGGAAAAGTTTTGCCTAAGGTAAATTCGCAATCAGCAGTTCATTATCGAAGGAATGTCATCAACTATCTTTTTCAATCCAATGCACTCATTTCTACATCTAGTGTGAAAGATAACCTGATGCTTGCCATGACTTTTTCGAATTTCTCTAGACAGGAGAAAGAGCAGAGAATCAAGGAAACGCTAGAATTTGTTGGTCTACAAAATCGGTTAAATAGTAAAATCAATGAATTATCGGGAGGTGAACAGCAGAGAATTGCGATTGTGAGAGCTATTTTAAAGCCCGGAGATATTGTCCTAGCAGATGAACCAACTGGATCGTTAGATTCTGAAATGTCTCAAAAAGCATTCGATTTGATTCGAACTTTGAGAGATCAATTCGGTAAAACAATTTTGGTTGTTACGCATAACATGGAGCAAGCACGGCAATGTGATAGGATCATTTCACTGGAGTCGGTTCTTGTAAATTAACTCAACCATTATTAGAACTTGATACGGTTACTTTTGATTATGGAATATCGAAGGTGGAGAGTTTAAACATGAAAAAATTTACATACGATGTTATAAAACAGTCAAGTTTGTCTAATCGTTTGGAGTTAAAAATACATGTACTGGTTGAAAATCATATTGATGATGTCATTTGTCTGCATATCATTGCTAGTAATAAATTATTAGATATGGTTATTTTGAGGAAGATATTGTGAAAGTCAAAGATGATTATGAAGTTGAGTGGGATTTGTTAGAATTTCAAAAATTTAGAGCATTTTTGGCTTAGTAATATGTGTTGAAGACTCAAAATCTATGGTAAAAAGTAGCTTTGAAAACGTATTACCTCCAAAGACTTAGTTAAATAATGATTTAACACAAAAAGAAATTATTGAAGTTCTGGAAAGATGTTGTTTCAGTATAGAAATAAGTCTTGAAAAACTGGATTTGAAGAATTATTTTGATTATATTGTTTCGGATGACAATTGCTATTGAAGATTCGTACTCAGGGATACAGGAATCAACTAGTGCTGGTATTGCTACTATTGGATATTACGATAACCAATTGCCTTTATTTAATGCTAAGGCTGGAAGTATGCAAGAAGTGTTGAACGTAATTCAATCACAACATGAGTTTTAAAACGTCTAGACTACTTAGAAAAATAAAAAAAGCGATATAGCAATTTTGCTCTATCGCTTTTTTTATTTTTACTAAAACAGCGGTAAAATACATGATTTTTCACTCTTAATAGTGAAGTCTAAAAATTGAGAGAGTTTTATGAAAAATCGTTCACCGCCATTTCCTACCTTATCAAATTTATATAAGGAGGAATAAAATGGTGTATTTTATCTATGTAAATGGGTTAAAAGTCCCTGTTTCCAGAGAAGTTCTTGTATGATTGATTTGTGAACATTTTCCTATAATTTTGTAATATTTTTGAACTATAATATATTAGATAAACATGTCTTTTGTGTTTCACTTTATTTTACAATAAGACTAATTTTTGAAAGTCAGTAATTTTAAATAGTTGATAAAATCTTTGCTCTCAGACAGTTAATAGATATGCTTATGAGAAGTGTTTAATAAATTAATTTTAGTTCAAAATGTCCAGTTTGGACACTTTGAAAGATTTCTTAGTTTTATATATTATACTTTTCTCAGGAGAAAGCTAGATGTACAGACGTTTGAGAGATTTGAGGGAAGATCACGATTTGACCCAAAAACAAATAGCTAAAATACTTTCGTTTACAAACTCAGCTTATGCTAAAATTGAACAGGGTGAGCATGCCTTGACGGCAGATGTATTGGTAACTCTCTCAAACTTTTACGATGTCAGTACAGACTATCTATTGGGATTGACAGATTTTCCTGATAAAATTCGCTTTAGAAAATAATCTCCTCAATTGCATAGAGTGTGAAAATGAGGAGATTTTTTATTTGTTCTTTGACAATTGAATAGTCCAAAATGGTACTTTCCTCATTTGTGGAGCAGATTTGAATGGCTCGCCATGATAAGAGCGATTTTAAAACCATCAATAAAATAGAGCGATACTTTATATGCCATGATACAAATGATATACAATGA
>CAKMOM010000079.1:0-23717 GCA_927910965.1 uncultured Streptococcus sp. | reverse complement strand
GAAATCCTAAACTTTTTTCATCATAATCTCCTAATGAAGTCACCCAATCAGGTGGCTTTTTTTCGTGGTGAGGTGATGGTGATAGAATTTTTCTGCAAAATAGAGCAAAAAACTCCACCTGATTGGGTGGAGTTAAGGGAGATTATTATGAAAAAGAAAAGTTTAGATTTTATTAAATAAAAGTTAGGAGGTCTTTATTTAATAACTACATAATACAAGACAAAGCTTAAAAGTAGCTTAACTTTTTCTCAAATGTTACTATTTTGCAGAAAAATTCTATCACCATCACCTCACCACGAAAAAAAGCCACCTGATTGGGTGACTTCATTAGGAGATTATGATGAAAAAAGTTTTAGGATTTCATTAAATAAAGTTAGGAGGTCTTTATTTAATGACTATATAATACTAGACCATCCTTAAATTTTGCTAATAAAAAACAAATTTTATTATTTTCTCGATTCATCCAAGTCATTCCTATACAATTATAGGTGGATAAGATTTCAAAGCCCATAGAACGATAGAATCCCAAGGTTCTTTCTGTCTGGCCTGTCACCAGCTGGACTTGATAGGCATCTTTGTAATCCTCTAAAGCCTCTTTCATCAAGGCGCTACCAATCCCTTGACGCTGATAGATTGGTAAAACAATTAAATCCTGAACCAATACTGATGAGAATCCATCGCCAACCAAACGAATCAAGCCTACCACAGCATCGCCATCAAGTGCCACATAAATCGCTAATGAATGAGATAAGGCCTGCTCCAGCATCTCTGGTTGATGGGTATAATTTGTCCAACCGACAGCCTGATAGAGATGCAAAACATCCTCTAGCTTGATAATTTCTTGCTTTTTAATAGTAATCATCTCAACACCTCTTAGAGTTCTCTCAAGCTCTTGTACTGCTGTCCATTTTTGTCAAAATTTTCAGGAGACAACCACGTTTCCAAACGCGTTTTGACTTTTGGCCAGTCCTTATCAATCATAGACAACCAATCCGTATCCCTCGTACGCCCCTTATAAATGACTGCCTGACGGAAGGTTCCTTCATAGACAAATCCCAAACGCTCCGCAGCTCGTCTTGATGGTAGGTTAAGAGCATCGCATTTCCACTCATAGCGACGATAGTTCAGCTCTTCAAAGACATAGCGAGCCAAGATATACTGGGCTTCGGTTCCAATCCGTGTCTCCTTGAGCTCTGGAGAAAAAGTGACAGCTCCCACTTCTATTACTCGGTTATTCTGGTCAATGCGCATGAGAGAAAAAGTTCCCAAAGCCTTACCAGTCTCCTTGTCTATGATGGCATAGTAAAAACGATCCTTACGAGCCAACATCTGATTTAAAAGGCTGACCAGTTCCTCCATATCTGCCACTGGCTCCTGAAAGAGGTAGGTCCACATCTCCCGAGGCGTATCAGGGCCATAAACAGCTAATAAATCCTCCGCATGCTTGTCCACGGAAAGAGCCTCTATCCGAGCATAACGCCCTTCTAAGAAATCAATAGAAGGCAGTGCACCGGGTGTGTAATCTTCCATTGCCTCACCAATCATCTGACCATATTCATTTACTGGCATCTTTCTTCTCCTTGTTTTGCTTTCCAAACTTTATAGTTGCACATAGTATATCATACTTTCATAACAAGATTCAAAAAATCCTCCAGATTCTACTCTGAAGGATTTATTTCTTATTTCACGACGATATTAACGAGTTTATTAGGTACCGCAATCACTTTCACAATTTCCTTACCGTCAATTTCTGCTTTGACTTTTTCATCAGCGAGAGCAATTTCTTGTAATTCTTCGCGTGATAGGTCTTTAGCGACCATGAGTTTGGCACGGACTTTACCTTTGATTTGGACAACGATTTCGATTTCGTCTTCAACTAGTTTGCTTTCGTCCCATGTTGGCCAAGCTACGTAAGAGATAGATTCACCTGTTGCTGCAACAGTTTGCCAGAGCTCTTCTGCCAAGTGAGGTGCAAATGGTGCAATCAACTGAACGAAGCCTTTGGCGTAGGCTACATAAAGTTTGTCTTCCTTGTTGGCAGCGTTGACAAAGACCATAAGTTGGGCAATGGCTGTGTTGAATTTGAGGGACTCAATTTGTTCAGTGACAGCTTTGACTGTTTCGTTGTAAACCTTGTCAAGAGCGCCATTGTTGTCTGCAACAATTTCCTTACTTGAAATCAAACGGTAAACACGGTCAAGGAATTTACGGCTTCCTTCCAGACCTTCTTCTGACCAAGCAATCGAAGCATCAAGTGGTCCCATAAACATTTCATAAACACGAAGTGTATCGGCACCGTATTGTTCCACCACATCGTCTGGGTTAACCACGTTCTTGAGGGATTTAGACATCTTAGCTGGCGCTTGCTCCAACTCTTCCCCTGTTTCCACATGGAAGAAAGAACCGTCACGTTTTTCAACCTTATCGGTTGCCACAAGAGCACCACGGTGGTCACGGTAGCTTGTTCCCAAAATCATCCCTTGGTTAAAGAGTTTTTGGAATGGTTCCTTAGTCGGAACAACACCGAGGTCATAGAGGAATTTATGCCAGAAACGAGCATAAAGCAAGTGAAGTACAGCATGTTCCGCACCACCCACGTAGATATCTACTGGCAACCATTGTTTGAGAAGGTCCTCATCAGCCAATTTCTCAGTATTGTGTGGATCAATATAGCGGAGGTAATACCAGCTTGAACCTGCCCATTGTGGCATGGTATTAGTTTCACGACGTCCTTTAACACCATCTTCACGAATCACTTCAAGCCAATCTGTCAAGTTAGCTAGTGGACTTTCCCCTGTACCTGAAGGACGGATGTCCTTGGTTACTGGCAAGACAAGTGGCAATTCACTTTCAGGGACAGCTGTTGAAGTTCCATCTTCCCAATGAATAATAGGGATTGGCTCACCCCAGTAACGTTGACGGCTAAAGAGCCAATCGCGGAGACGGTAGGTAACCTTCTCTTGACCACAGCCTTTTTCTTCCAACCAAGCCACGATCTTAGCAATCGCTTCTTCTTTGTTCAATCCATCTAGGAAGTCTGAATTGACATGAAGACCATCCTCTGTATAGGCAGCTTCTGCTACATTTCCACCTTCAAGCACTTCTACAATTGGAAGGTCAAATTGTTTAGCAAATTCCCAGTCACGTTGGTCATGGGCTGGTACAGCCATAACGGCACCTGTACCGTAACTAGCAAGCACATAGTCCGCAATCCAGATTGGGATTTCCTTGCCATTAACAGGGTTGATAGCATATGCACCTGTCCAAACACCAGTTTTTTCTTTTGGCAAGGTCGGTACGAGCCAAGTCTGATTTAAGGCTGGCTTGATGTTTGTAGTCTGCTACTGCCTCTGCTTGCTCTGAACTTGTGATTGAATCAACCAAGTCATGCTCAGGAGCCAAGACAGTGAAAGTCGCACCGAAAAGAGTATCAGGACGAGTAGTAAATACTGTGAATTCCTTATCTGTTCCCTTAACTTTAAAAGTTACATTGGCACCAGTTGATTTCCCAATCCAGTTGCGTTGCATATCCTTGATAGACTCCGGCCAATCTAGTTCATCTAAGTCATTGAGCAAGCGCTCTGCATAGGCCGTGATTTTGAGCATCCATTGGCGCATTGGTTTGCGGACAACTGGATAACCCCCACGCTCAGATGTTCCGTCAGGAAGAACTTCTTCGTTGGCAATGGCAGTTCCCAATTCTTCTACCCAGTTTACTGGCACTTCAGCTTCATAGGCCAAGCCTTTTTCATAAAGCTTGGTGAAAATCCACTGAGTCCACTTGTAGTAGTTTGGATCTGTTGTGTTGACTTCACGATCCCAGTCGTAAGAAAATCCAAGTGCATTAATTTGGCGTTTGAAGTTGGCAATGTTCTCAGCTGTAAATTCTGCTGGGTCATTCCCCGTATCCATGGCGTATTGCTCTGCAGGCAAACCAAAGGCATCCCAACCCATTGGGTGAAGGACATTGTAGCCTTGCGCACGTTTGTAACGACTGAGGATATCCGTTGCTGTATAACCTTCTGGGTGTCCTACGTGCAGACCCGCTCCAGACGGATAAGGGAACATGTCAAGCGCATAAAACTTCGGTTTTGATGCATTTGTTCCTGTCTTAAATGTATGATGTTCTGCCCAGTAGCCCTGCCACTTAGGCTCAATTTCTTTATGATTGTAAAAACTCATGGTCTCTCTCCAATTTTGTGATGTTACTATTATACCATTTTTGAGGGAATTTGAAATGTGTTAAAAGAAAAAACTGTATACTGTATTTCATTAATTTTGATAACTATGAATTGCTCTATCTCCCACTTTTTATCCCATTATTATGCAGAAAATCAAGGAGTAAACCAAGAAGCTTATCTCGTATAGCACAAAATACTCATTTTAGACCGAAGATAAAACTGGAATACTAATTAATGTTTTTACAATAAATATCTGACAACCTGTATTGCTTCCTGATTTATAAAGAGCTTCGGATACAATATGATGATAAATAAAAGACTACCATTGTAAAACAGTAGTCCTTATTGTTTATTGCGAATTTACATATGCATCTACAGCGATAATGGCTTGTGCAACATCTGAAGGCGAAATCTTAAACGGCATCTGATGGATTGTCTCACCCTCCATAGTTGCTTGTTTACCAATTTTGATTAAATCATCATATCCAACTTGATCTAAATGCATTTCTTTTAGAGTTGTTGGCATACCAATTTTTTTGTAAAACTCAATATACTTATCAAGTTCTTCTTTTGGTCTATTTTCCAATAAAAGTTGTACCAAGGTTCCATAAGCTACTTTTTCACCATGTGTTAAATGATGAATGTCACCTGTCAATGCAGTAAAACCATTATGAATTGCATGCGCCGCAGCCAATCCTCCACTTTCAAAACCTAAACCACTCAATAGAGTATTAGCTTCAACAATGTTTTCTAATGCTGGTGTCACAACTTTAGCCTCACAAGCTGCCATGGCCTGTAAACCATCTGCGAACAGCGTTTCTTCACATTTCTTCGCAATTGCAACTCCAGCCAACGTTTGTTGTTGTCCTAACATAGTTTTTCCATTTGCCTGCATGACTGCACGCGCCTCAACCCAAGTTGCTAAACCATCTGCAATACCAGACGCTAATAAACGCTTAGGAGCTTGTGAAATAACTTTTGTATCAACCAAAACTAAATCTGGATTTTTAGAATAAAATAGATAATGATCAAATGCACCTTCATCTGTATAAATAACAGATAAAGCAGATACAGGTGCGTCTGTCGATGCAATGGTTGGAGCGATAATAACAGGCTTTTCAATCAAATCTGCAATAGCTTTTGCACTATCAATCGTCTTTCCACCACCAAGTCCGATAATACTATCACAATTCTCTTTCTCAGCTAAGGCAACAACTCGATTGATTTCATTGTCAGAAGCTTCACCATTAAACTGAGCTAGAACAATATGGAAACCATACCTATGTAGGTAATCTTCAAATCGTTTTCCAACAATATCATAAACCAACCGATCGCATAATAGAATAGGACGATTTCCCAAATCCAATATTGATTTGGCATTTTCAAACAAGGCATTTTCCCCTTGAATATATCTAGAAGGGCTAGCAAAAATTCTCATATGTATTTCCTCTCTACCTAGATGGAACGACTATTTTGAATAACAAACCAATCATCAGAAAAATCGTCAACCGCCTTTTGGATAGATGGCATGGCGAAAGCTGATTCAAAAACATCTGCTCCTGCTGTAACAGCATGCGCACCTGCAGCTAAAGCATTATTTACTTGTGCTACATTTTTAAGGATGCGGCTAAAATCTTACTAGGAGAGTTCTGTCTATCAATAGCAAGAGCTAATTGACGAATGACAGAATTTGAATCGATGTTCAGATTCTCCATTCTGTTATAATATGGAGCTAGGTAATCCGCTCCTGCTTCAATAGCTAATAATCCCTGAATAACTGTATAAATAGCTGTTGCAGTAATATGGTAGCCCTCTTTTTTTTAACACCTTTATTGCACGTAATCCATCTGGAGTAACAGGTACTTTGATAAATACATCATCTCCTGCTTGTCTCCGAATTTCATGAGCATCTTTTAAGATACCTTCAAAATCTTGAGAAATCACCTGAACATGAATAGAGGGTGCAGAGCCAATCAATTCTCTTACATCTTTGATTCGCTCAAAAAAATTAATCGAACCCTCTCTTTTAGCAATAGTGGGGTTTGAAGTTACCCCAGATAGCGGTAAAATTTCAGACCACTTTTTAATCTCATCTAAATTTAATGTGTCAAGCATAAATTCCATAAAAAGAACCTCTTTATTTTACAAAGTATGCTCAGTACGTCCTATAATATCATCTTGGGTTGCCTTAGAAAGAACATTGAAGAATGCAGAGTATCCTGCAACACGAACAATTAAATCTCTGTGTTTTTCAGGATGTTTCTGAGCGTCAATCAACGTCTCTCTGGAAACAACATTGTATTGAATATGGTACCCATGTAAACGATTAAAGAATGTTCGTAACAAAGCAATTAGTTTTAATTTATCTTCTTCTTTGGCTAACGTTTGAGGATTTACTTTCTGATTTAAGAGAACCCCGCCTACAATTTCATCTGTTGGTAGTTTTGAAACAGATTTTAAAACAGATGTAGGACCGTGTTGATCCATATTATGTGATGGTGAACAACCCTCTGCTAGCGGTGTACCTGCATTGCGACCATCTGGAGTTGCTAATGTTCCACGTCCTTGTCCTACGTTGGCTGAGATAGAAGAGGTTCCTGAATAACGAATTCCTCCAATAGGTCCTCTTCCATAACGTGTATTAGGATATTTAGCGATTTCATCAACATAAATGTCATAAGCAGCCGTAACTAATTTATCAGCATAATCATCATCGTTACCGTACTTAGGTGCATCATTAATCAACATTTCTTGAATAGCTTTACCTTCTTCTCCAGCATAATCTGTTTCTAGTGCATGCCAAAGTTGACTTGGACTGATGCGTTCTTCCTCAAATACTAACTTTTTAATTGCAGCTAATGAATCCGACAAATTTGCAATTCCAACTTGCAAACCTGATATATAATCATATACTGCTCCACCTTCTTTAAGGTGTTTTCCACGACCAATACAATCATCAGTCAATGCTGAACATAGAATATCAGGAACTTCTCGCTCCAATGATAAATCAATAGAATTTTCAACAATAACACTCATTCGTGTCAAATATCTCAGTGTTTTATCCCAAGCATTTTCTAATTCAGAAAAGTTCTTCATATCCTTAAAATGACCAAAGCTTGGTGCAAACCGTTTCCCCGAAGCTGGATCAATTCCATCATTCATCGTGATAAGTAGAACTTTAGGGAAGTTCATATAACTCATACCCGTGCAACGATAGCCCCATTTCCCTGGAACTGCCGTTTCAACACATCCAATGGCACTGTAATCATAAGCATCATCTTCCAATACTCCTTTTGCAATAAAAGAAGGGATAATAATCTCATCATTATTAAATGCAGGCATACCAAAACCAAGTTTCATCACTTCAATACACTCATTCATGAAACGAGCATCTAAACCTGCATGGTAACGTACAGTTAGATTAGGCTGCGGCAGATGGGTTTGTGCAACTGATTTTAATACCAAATAAGATAATGGGTTAACAGCATCCTTCTTATCTCGAGTCTGTCCACCAATTGTAACATTTTGATATAAAGGACTTCCTGCTGAAGAAAATGTATGTGCTTGACTGCGAACCTTATTAATTGTAATTGTCTTAATCCAAAGATTTGTCAGACGTTCAACAATGCTATCTTCTGTTTCTTTACCACTTTCTAAATCAGCCTTCATATATGGATACATATATTGATCAAAACGACCATATGAAAGAGAGTGGCCATTAGATTCAATTTGTAAAATACATTGAATAAACCAAACTGATTGAATAGCTTCTGCAAAAGTAGTTGCCGGTTCATATGGGACTCTAGAGCAAATATCTGCAATCTCAAGTAATTCTTTCTTACGTTTAGGATTTGCATTTTCGGCTAAATTTTTAGCAAGAGCAACAAAGCGATTTGCATATACTTTAATAGCATCGATTACGATAAATATAGATTCGTAAAAATGATATTTATCAATACTTGCTGGATCTGTTAAATCTAGAGCTGCTTTCGCTTTACGAGCTCGCTCTTCAAAACCTCTTAAACCAAATTGCAACAGTTTCTGATAGTTAACTGCTAAGTGAGCATCTCCAGAATTCATCTTACCTTCCATACCGAAGAATCCTGTTTCCATATAAACAGACACTTCTTCAGGTAACAAAGCACCAGCTCTAGCACGTAAATTATTATTTTCCCAAAACGGAGCAATACTTCTAAGTTGTTCTTTTGTTTCTTCAGTAATATAGAAAACATCTCCATCACGCTTTTCAAAAAGATCCAACTCATTGAGAACAAATTCTAGCGTATATTCTGGAAAAATAGGAGCATCTTTATTGGAAGAAGCTTGATTTCCCGCAATCATAGATTCTTCTTCGATATAGATAGTCATATTTTCCAAAATTTCTTTCAGCATATAGGCGCGTTTTAGGACATTAGGTTGTTCCTTATATCGATCATAAGCGCGTGTTGCTAGAACCGCTCTCTCAGCATCAATATAAGGTTTTTTATTTAAAACATCTTCTCGATATTTGTTCATCCTTTCAGTAAGGCTACCAAAATATTCTGTCTTGATTGTCGTTCTTGCTACTTCTTTATTTACCATAATAAGCACCTTTCTTTCGAAAATATTTTTGTTTCTTTCGAAAATATAATACCTGGTTTTTTAGAAAATTTCAAGCTTTTAACTAGAAAAACTTTAACTCTCTAATTTTTAGCACAAATGTGTGTGTTTAATGATAATACACAAATGTTTTTTTAGAATTATCATACTTCATTCTGATAAGCTAAACGATCCTGTACTTTAAAGAATGGGAAATAAACTAATGTAGACATCGCTAATATCACCAGCTGAGTAATAACTCCTTGCCATCCACCAACCATAAATCCTGATATAATAGCTGGGGTGCTCCAAGGTAATGTAACTCCTGAAAATGGCTGCATGAAACCTGTTGCAATAGCTCCATATACTATAACAGCTGCAAGTACAGGAACAAGAATGAAAGGTACAAACATAACTGGATTCATGACAATCGGAAATCCAAATACAACTGGCTCATTTACGTTAAATATTGCTGGAAAAGCTGCTACTTTCCCTAACGCTTGGTACTGTTTAGATTTTGATGCAAAAAGCATCGCAACTACAAGTCCAAACGTAATCCCTGAACCAGATAGAATTAAAAATGAATCTAAAAATTGTTGAGTAACAATATGTGCACCATTTTCTAATGATAGATTCCCAGAGGCTAACATAGCTTTATTAGCATCAAGATTAGATAAAAGCAGAGCTGTCACTACTCCATTTACTACCGATTGTCCATGAACACCAAACCACCACAAAAATGATATAAAGAATGCAATTCCAATTGCACCATACAAAGATCCAGTTAAACCTTGCAATGGAACTTGAATAGCAGAATAAATCATTTCTATGAATGTTCCGCCATTAGTCAATGAGCTCGCTAAAATATATACAATCATAGAAAGTAAGAAAATTACAAATGCTGGAATCATTGCTTCAAACTGTTTCGCAATAGCTTGTGGAACTTGTTCTGGCATCTTAATAACAATTTTTCTCTTTATAAAGAAGGTATAAATACTTCCTACTACCAAACCTATAATGATAGCACCGATAATTCCTTGACCTCCAAACCAAACTTTACTAATAGCATCCCCAATTGCCTCACCTTGTTTAGGGATATAAGATGATCTTAGCAAAATAAAGAATGCAGATACAGATAGAACCCCAGCTGGCAAAGCCTCTACTCCGCTATTCTTAGCATAAGAATAGGCAATTGAAAAACAAGAAATTAGACCCATAATCGCAAAAGTTCCTGAATATACTTGCATAAACGGCTCTGTCCAATTTGCTCCAAATACACTAGCAATGCTCTTATTTAATCCTTCGAACGGCAATTGTCCCATAATCAAGAATAAACTACCAACTACTGTCAATGGCAAAATTGCTAACATACCATCTTTTAGAGCTATAATACCACGCATATTCACAAACTTCATCATGGGTGCAATGATTTTTTGAACATCCATCTTTGCCATAATAAATCTCCTTTTCTTACCCACTAATCAAAGATAGGGCCAAATCTAATACTTTTTTCCCATCTAACATACCATAGTCCATCATCGGAATAACAGCTATCGGAACATCACACTTATCACAAATTTCTTTTGATTTATCTAATGTATAAGCAACTTGAGGCCCCAACAGTGCAACATCTAGATTTGGGGCATAATCCGCTAATTTAGACTGAGAAAACGCCTCTATTTCTGCCTCAACTCCACTAGATTGCGCTGCAATTTTCATATTATTTACAAGCATACCAGTAGAAAAGCCTGCTGCACAAAACAAACCAATCTTCACCATTATATTTTCCTCCTCTATGTTAATGCTCTAGTATTATTTTTTATGAAGTTCTTTTCTCAAACTAATAATTTCTTTGATTAAATTAATCTCCGTCATACTAGTCATGAGATGATCTTGTGAATGAACAAAGAGAGCTGTTATTTCTGTCTTTGTACCAGACGCTTCCTGTGCTAAGAATTTTGTTTGTAGATTATGGGCTTCTAATAAGGCTGCATCAGCTAACTGGATTTCCTCTTCACATCGTTCACATGTTCCATTTTTTATGTAATCTAACGCTTTATAAATATGTTGTTTCGCATCACCAGCATATAAAATTAAACCCATGATAATTTGATCTGGAACAATAATTTCCATAAATTCCTCCTCATTTCACTATGTAAAAAGCTTTTTTCATTTGAAATTTTAAAATTTTCTTTTGTAACTCTAGAATACAACTACATAATAAAGTTGTCAATCTAAAAACAACAGATAAACTATTTTTATTTATTTAAGCACAAATGTGCAAATGATTAAAAAATAAAAACGATAAACTGAATCAGTCTATCATTTTCACTCACATAAAATATTTCGAAAAGAAAAATCACCATCTTCTTCCAAAACTTTTAAAATTGTATTTTTATCTGTAATCAATGATTTACTAAATTAGCACGCAAGACAGAAAGAATCGAAGATACTTTCGTATCACCGTAAGCAACAGCTAAACTTTGAGGAATATTTTTTAAATCTTCCAAAGAGATTGCTATCGTTCTTTCCTGTAAGTTTTCATAGACTTCTTTACCTTTTGAATCAAAAATCGACAACAAATTTCTCCTACAGTTTTAACTTTGGTCAATTCTTTAAAGTCATCCTCTGTAAGCATGTCTAACCATTGATGTTTTCCTTTATTGCTAAAATCACCAATTCCGACTACAGCTATATCTAAATCTTTCCAACTATTTTTCAAATCTTCAAAATATCTTGATTGCAAAATACCATCTGCTAACAATTTATTTTCTTGCACAATCGTTGCATTCATAAATGTACACTCTCCATGAAATTTTCTAGACATTTCATAAATCAGTGTATTCACATGGTATTTAGCGTGTATGTGACTAGGACCACCTGCTAGAGGATAGAAGTGAACATTTCGGACACTTTTGCTGTGGATTAGATCTACTAAATTACTTAAACTTTTCCCCCAAGAAAAGCCAATTTTCATATTATCATCAATTAAATTCCTAAGGACACCTGCTGCAACTTGAGAAATTCTTTCAGATAAAATTGTTGGATTATCATCAAATTCATTTGGAATAATTTCTAAACTTTCCAGACTGTATTTTTCTTTTACATAATTTTCCAACTTAAACATATTTGTATCAAAATTCTCTATTTCAATTTTAACAATTCCTGCATTCCTTGCTTCTGTTAACATTCTACTAATAGAGGTTCTATAAATTCCTAATTTTGCTGCTATTTGTGACTGATTTAAGTTTTCAATATAATACAGATAAGCAATTTTAGAGAGCAGTTTATTCCTATCTTGATTCATACACTTAACCTCTTACGAAACTACCTTAACCATTATCCCAGCATTTTCTAATGTAGCTATATTTTGTTTAGAAAGTTTTTCGTCTGTTATTACTTCATAGACTTGACTTAAAGCAAATCTTCTTACCGTACCCCTTTTATCAAATTTACTTGAGTCAGTTAGGACAATGACTTTATCCGACGCTGCTGAAATATATTGAACTACCTCACTGCGCATTAAATCTTTTCCTGTAAAGCCCATCTCTTTATCGTAGCCATCTGTCCCAACAAAAGCTTGACGCACATGAAAAGTCTGTATCATTTCTTTTAATAAAGGTCCTACGGTAACCTGTGAATCTTTCTGAAACTCTCCACCAAGAACAATAACACGACATGAATCATAACCTCTTACAAAATTTGCTATAAAAAATGAATTTGTTACAATAGTGACATTTCTTTTTTGCTTGCAAATTTCCTCAGCAAGTAAAGCACAGGTTGAACCAGATTCTATCATTATTGTTTCATTATCTGATACCAATTTTACTGCTTCTTGAACAATTTTTCTCTTAATTTCATAATTAATTGACAAACGTACGTTTAAGTCATCTCCACTATTTAATACAGCATATCCATGTTCTCTGTGTAATAAGCCTTTTGACTCTAATTTATCTAAATCTTTTCTAATCGTTACTTTCGATACATTTAATTTTTCCGATAATGTATTAACATCAATCTTTTCATATTCTGATACTAATTTAATAATTTGTTCCAATCTTTTCATTTTACACCTCCGTTTTATTCTACCAAAATAAATAGCAAAAAACAACAAATTAAACTTTCGTTCGTAATTGTTTTTCTTTCGTTTTTGTGATAGGATAGAATTATGAAGAGGAGGAACTATTATGGAAGTATCTAAAGGAATTATTTTTAATATTCAACACTTTTCAATTCATGACGGTCCAGGCATTCGTACAACTGTTTTTTTAAAGGATGTCCTCTGCGCTGCCATGGTGTTCTAATCCTGAATCTCAAAGAATGAAACCTGAAAAAATGAAAGATGCTCAACGTGAGAAATTCACTTTAGTCGGTGAAGAAAAAACTGTAGAAGAAATTATTACAGAAGTATTGAAAGACAAAGAATTTTACGAAGAATCCGGTGGAGGTTTAACTTTATCTGGAGGTGAAATATTTGCTCAGTTTGAATTTGCTAAAGCTATCTTAAAGTCAGCCAAAGATCATCACATACACACTGCCATTGAAACTACTGCCTTTGTTGACCATGAAAAATTCATTGATTTAATCCAATATGTGGATTTTATCTACACAGATCTAAAACATTATAATTCTATAAAACATAAAAAAGTGACTGGGGTTTTTAATCAAATGATTATTAAAAACATTCATTATGCTTTTTCTCAACATAAAACTATCGTTTTAAGAATCCCAGTTATCCCTGATTTTAACAATAGTTTAGAGGATGCAGAAGAATTCGCTACTTTATTTAACTCATTAAATATCGACCAAGTTCAACTACTCCCTTTTCATCAATTTGGTGAAAACAAATATCGTTTATTAAATCGGAAATATGAAATGGATGGAGTCAACGCACTTCATCCTGAAGATCTTATTGATTATCAAAAGGTATTTCTGAACCATCATATTAATTGCTATTTCTAGTTTATCTTCTTGAACTGCTCTAGCTATTTGCATATAACAAGTATCTACAATATATACTTAACTTTTCAAAAGGTTTAGCTAAAAAATTTTGGTTAGACCTTTTCTATTTTACCTTGCTCTAGATTTTTTAAACTGCTATACTTATAATAGAAAACCCTTTTAAGGAGGTAATGGATGTCTCATTCTTTTAAAAAATCTCTCCAAAAAGAAATTCTCCATAGAAGCTCTATCGCAGCCTTTGTGACCTCTCTTTTACTACTTATTTTACTTTTTGGTTTTTCCTATTTTTTACAAAGGCAACAACTATCCAAAGATACGAGACAGATTGTCAAACAAGTTCAAGAGATGAAAGAAGCAAATAGTGAACTCCTAACCACTATGAACTATAAAATGATTCCTGGATTTTTGGACGGCAAACACACAGAGAGAGAAGTCTTTAGCTTATTTTACGAGACAAAAGCTAGACTGAAGCTTAGTTCTGACCTCATTATCCTAAGTGATACAGGTGATTTACTATTTAGTACCAATCGAAATCACCAAGAAAGTATTTTATCACCCTACTATCTAAAACTGCTCATTCAAAATCCTTCTCAAGATAAAGTTACAGAAAAAATTGCTCTCTCTTCAGACAAGCAACACTACACACTCTTTATCAAACCACTACTTCAATACCAACGAGTTATAGCCTATACGATTGCTTTCGTAAATGAGAATGATTTCATCTCAAGTTTCCCAATGATAAATTCTAAATACATCATTACCGATAACTTTGGAAATATGTTTTCTAACAATACAAATCAGTTCACTCGCTCCACTCTTGAAAAATTTGATGAAAAACTCCTACACTCTCGCACCCACTGGTATGCGAATGAACCGCTTATTGTTCAAAAAGAAAAAGTCGGTGCTATTTTTTCAATCTATACTTTTCAATCCTTCTTTCCCATTCCTAGCTTACTCGGCCTAGCCTCCGTCCTCACCTTATGTATATTCTTCCTCTACTTCTGGCAAGCAAGGCGAATTGCTCATAAAATTGCCACACACAATGCTGTTCCTATTGAAAGTTTGGTTTACCAACTTCAAGAAATTCCTAAACAAGCAGAAAAAAGGCTTTCTCTACAAACAGGTGATGAGTTTGAGTTTATGGCAGAAAAAATAAACAATATGTTGTACGAATTAGATCAACTTCATCAGAAAATGTTGACCATAGAAAAAGAAAAGTGGATTTTTGAAAGAAAAATGCTAGAAGCTCAGTTCAATCCTCATTTTCTCTACAATACACTTGAGACGATTAAAATCACTTCTTTAATGGATGCCGCTCTTACACAAGACCTAATTCAAAATCTCACGCGCATTCTTCGCTACAGTATCACCGATTTAGAAAAAGAAACAACCATTTGTCAGGATTTAAAGATTATAGAGGATTACCTTACAATCCATAAGATTCGTTTTGAGCACTTTTCTTATGATATTGTCTGTCCAGAAACTGTCGACAATCAGCCTATCCCTAAGCTTTTCTTGCTTCCACTAGTAGAAAATGCTATAAAATATGGGATGCAATACCGTATTGATCTTCATATAGATATCCACATTACCTTGGAAGTAGATTCTCTGACTTTTTTGGTCAAGGATAATGCTGGAGGGCTCACAAAACAAGAGAGACTCGCTATTTTAGACTCTTTAGAAAGCCCACATACCCAGCATGGTATCGTTAACAGCTACAAACGATTGAGCAATTTCTTTTCTGATGTCCAGCTAGATTTAGGAGTCAATCGCCAAGGAGAAACTTGGGTAAAATTTGTAACGAAAGGACTAACTCATGTTTAAGCTCATCATCGTAGAAGATGAACACCTCATTCGAAAATGGCTAGAGATTGCCGTAGACTACGCTGCCTTAGGTATCCAAGTCGTAGGAACTGCCAGTCACGGTCAAGAGGGAATGAAACTCATCCAAGAAAAAGAACCTCATATTGTCTTAACAGACATCACCATGCCAATTATGGATGCTTTCATGATGTTCGAAGCCACTCGTACTCTCTCCTATGAAAAAGTTATCTTATCAGGTTATAACGATTTTCAAAATGCCAAAAAAGCCATGCAATATGGGGCAGTTGATTTTCTATCCAAACCAATTGATACCAAGGAATTGACAGAATGTCTTCAAAAAATTGTTTTGCGATTACGAGTTAGCACTTATCAAGAAACTCCTTTTTTAGAAGAATATCAAACTTTACTCACCTCTATCCAACAAGTCGATACACAAAACCAAATCATTCAGCAAATTCTTGAATTTGTTCATCAACACTACTGCATGCACTTTACCATTCTACCATTGCAGAGAATCTAGGGTATAGCGAAAGTTATCTATATAAGGTTATCAAAGAAGACTTCCCAATGACGCTAAATGAATATATCTTACGCTACCGCCTCAAGCAAGCTATAGATAAAATGGCTGAATTCCCTAATTCTCCCTTAAGCGATATCTCTGAACAAGTTGGATTTTCAGACTATAAATATTTTGCCAAAGTTTTTAAAAAGTATCTACATATTTCTCCAAAAGAATTAAAACTCATGGATAAAAACCATTGATGTAAAAGGATTGCTCAACTCTACTGTAGCAATCTTTTTATTTTATACTTCTCATCGAAATCCCAGCTACAGTTTACCCATCCTTGCTCGAGACACCCATTTCCTATTTCTCGTTTTAGATTTCTTTAAGGTTTTTATTATATCCTGTAGAACTCTACAATTTAAAAACATTAACAATCTAGGTAGAGAAAATGTTCGTAAAAAAGGAGATACTTATGAAAAAAATACTATTCTTTCTCTCTTGTAGCTGGATATTCCTTTCTTTATCAGGATGTTCTTCACCTATAGAAGCGGAAACTAGCGCTGAAAAAGATTCAGATAACACTTTGGTTGTCTACTCGCCTAACCCTGAAGACCTTATCGAAGAAACAATCCCAGCCTTCGAAGAAAAATATGGTATTAAGGTTGACTTAGTACAAGCCAGCACTGGTGAATTGTTCAAAAAAGCTGAGGCTGAAAAAGAATCGCCTGTAGCCGATGTCATTTTCGGAGGCTCCTACGCCCTCTTCTCTTCTAACGAAAATCTTTTTGAACCTTATATTTCTCAAGAGAACGACCAGATAATCTCTGAATATCAAAATAAAACTGGATTCTACACGCCTTATACACTTGATGTCAGTGTCATCATTGCCAATTCAGCTCTTACAAAAGATATTAAAATTGAAGGCTACAATGATCTACTCAATCCTAAATTAAAAGGAAAAATCGCTACTGCTGATCCAAGTAATGCTTCTAGCGCCTTTGCACAATTAACAAACATGCTTGTCGATCAAGGTGGATACGAAAATGAACAGGCTTGGAACTATGTAAAAAATCTATTTACCCTAGTAGATGGAAAGATTGCATCTAGCTCTTCAAATGTTTACAAAGCTGTCGCCGATGGAGAAATGGCCGTAGGGCTCACCTATGAAGATCCTGCCTTAAAACTCTTAAATGATGGAGTTGATGTAAAAGTCATTTATCCAAAAGAAGGAACCGTCTTTTTACCTGGTAACGCGGCTATCGTCAAAAATGCCAAACACATGGAAAATGCTAAGAAGTTTATCGACTTCCTCCTTTCTCAAGAAATCCAAGATAAGCTAGGAACTGAAACAACAATCAGACCCATTCGTAAAAATGCTAAAACCAATAAAAATATGAAGGCTATGACAGAAATCAATATTGCCACTGAAGATTCCGATTATGTCATAAAAAACAAATCTGCCATTCTTAAAAAGTATAATGATATTTTTACAGATATCCAATCTAAAAAAATAACATTTGACTTTCCAATTGATTAACTGTCAAACCCTACTATAAAATCAAAAGATTACTTCCGTTTTTGTAGAGAATTTTACTCTAATAGAATAGAATTATCAGTTTTAAAAAACGCTTACATTGTTTTAAAATAAACTTAAATAACATAACGGAGGTATCCATCATGAAAAAGAAATGGATGTATTATGCTGCTTGCGGACTAGCTCTTTTTGGTCTTGCTGCTTGTTCTTCTAATGAATCTGCCGATGGCGGTTCATCTGATAAAGGAGACGGCGGTTCGCTAGTCGTTTATTCACCAAACTCAGAGGGCTTAATCGGAGCAACTATTCCTGCCTTTGAAGAAAAATACGGTATTAAAGTAGAACTGATTCAAGCTGGTACTGGAGAACTTTTCAAAAAACTAGAGTCAGAAAAAGAAGCTCCTGTAGCCGATGTTATCTTTGGTGGTTCTTATACACAATATGCTACCCACGGAGAACTCTTTGAAAACTATACTTCAAAAGAAAATGATAATGTTATCAAAGAATATCAAAACACAACTGGCTACTCTACTCCTTATACACTAGATGGTAGTGTTTTAATCGTCAATCCTGATTTAACTAAAGGCATGAACATAGAAGGATATAGCGACCTTCTCAAACCTGAACTAAAAGGAAAAATCGCAACTGCTGACCCAGCAAACTCTTCTAGCGCCTTTGCTCAATTAACAAATATGCTACAAGCTCAAGGTGGTTACAAAGACGATAAAGCTTGGTCTTATGTAAAAGATCTCTTCACACTTATTGATGGTAAAATCGGTTCAAGCTCATCTGGTGTCTATAAAGCAGTCGCTGACGGAGAAATGGCTGTTGGTCTCTCTTATGAAGATCCAGCAGTTAAACTCTTAAATGACGGAGCTAACATTAAGGTAGTCTATCCAAAAGAAGGAACAGTCTTCCTACCTGCTAGTGCTGCTATCGTTAAAAAAGCGAAAAATATGGAAAATGCCAAGAAATTTATCGATTTTATTATCTCTCAAGAAGTACAAGATACACTTGGTACAACCACTACTAACCGTCCTGTTCGTAAAAATGCTAAAACGAGCGAAAATATGAAACCAATTGACAAAATCAAAACACTCACTGAAGATTATGATTATGTCATCAAGAATAAATCAGATATCGTTAAAAAATACAACGAAGTCTTTACAGATATCCAATCTAAACAGTAAAAGAGGTTCACTATGAGTGAGATCAAAATTATTAACGCAAAAAAAATCTATCACGATGTCCCTGTTATTGAGAATTTGAACATTACAATTCCAAAAGGAAGTCTCTTTACCCTTCTTGGGCCTTCAGGGTGTGGGAAAACGACCCTTCTTCGTATGATTGCAGGTTTCAACAGTATCGAAGGTGGAGAATTTTACTTCGATGATACAAAAATCAATAATATGGAACCCAGCAAACGCAATATCGGGATGGTTTTCCAAAACTACGCTATTTTCCCACATTTGACTGTCCGAGACAATGTTGCTTTTGGTCTTAAGCAAAAGAAGGTTCCAAAAGAGGAATTAGTCCAACAAACCAATAAGTATCTTGAACTCATGCAAATTGCTCAATATGCGGATCGGAAGCCCGATAAACTCAGTGGTGGACAACAACAACGTGTCGCCTTGGCACGTGCCTTAGCTGTTAATCCAAGTGTTCTCCTCATGGACGAGCCACTTAGTAACCTAGATGCCAAACTTCGCTTGGATATGCGTCAAGCCATTCGAGAAATCCAACACGAAGTGGGAATTACAACTGTTTATGTGACCCACGACCAAGAAGAAGCTATGGCTATTTCAGACCAAATTGCTGTTATGAAAGACGGAGTCATCCAACAAATCGGTCGGCCAAAAGAACTCTATCATAAACCAGCTAATGAGTTTGTAGCAACCTTTATCGGACGCACAAATATTATCCCTGCCAATCTTGAAAAACGGAGCGACGGCGCTTATATCGTCTTTTCAGATGGCTATGCCCTTCGAATGCCATCCCTTGATCAGGCTAAGGCACAAGCTATTCATGTAAGCATTCGTCCTGAAGAGTTTATCAAAGATGAATCTGGAGATATTGAAGGAACTATTAGCGATAGCGTCTATCTTGGACTAAATACGGAGTATTTCATCGAAACAGGATTTGCCTCAAAAATTCAAGTTAGCGAAGAATCAACTTTTGAAGAAGATCTACAAAAAGGCGATCGTATTCGTCTACGAATCAATACTCAAAAATTAAACGTCTTTTCTGCAGATGGTTCCCAAAACCTGATAAAAGGAGTCAACCATGGAACGTAAAAAACTAAATATTTGGACAGCCTCCTCTTTCTTCATCTTTCTTACCTATCTTGTCTTTCTCGTTTATCCTATCGTTACTGTGCTCAAGCAAGCACTCATACATGAAGGACAATTCTCACTAGCTAATTTTGTCACTTTCTTTAGTAAAGCCTACTACTCTGAGACACTTGTCAACAGTTTCAAGGTTTCCATTACCGCTACTGTCACTTCCTTAGTTGTAGGAACCCTATTAGCTTATCTCTTCTCTATGTATGACTTCCAGGGAAAGAAATTTCTACAAATATTAATTATCATTGCTTCCATGTCAGCTCCTTTCGTGGGAGCCTACTCCTGGATTCTCTTACTGGGACGAAATGGGGTCATCACAAAATTCATGACAAATGCTCTTCATCTTCCAGCTATCGATATTTATGGATTCAAAGGAATTGTACTTGTCTTTACACTGCAACTATTCCCACTGGTATTTCTATACGTTGCTGGGACAATGAAAAGTATTGACAATTCTCTACTTGAAGCTGCTGAAAGCATGGGTTCCTTTGGATTTAAGCGTATCGTAACGGTTATTTTACCTCTCCTAGTTCCAACCTTACTAGCAGCTGCCCTACTTGTATTTATGAGAGCATTCTCAGACTTTGGAACACCGATGTTAATTGGTGAAGGATATCGGACTTTCCCTGTTCTGATTTATACCCAATTTATTAGCGAGGTTGGAGGAAATTCAGCTTTTGCATCTGCTTTAGCAATTATGGCGATTATCATTGCCTTGGCAATTTTCCTTATCCAAAAATACATTTCAAATCGCTACAGTTTCAGCATGAATTCGCTCCATCCAATTGAGCCTAAAAAAACTACAAAAGGAAAAATGGCTGCCATTTATGCAACAGTCTACGGAATTATCTTGTTCTCTGTTCTACCTCAAGTCTACTTGATTTATACTTCTTTCCTAAAAACATCAGGTATGGTATTTGTCAAAGGCTATTCTCTAAACAGTTACAAGGTAGCTTTCAATCGTATGGGATCTGCTATTTTCAATACCATTCGTATCCCTTTGATTGCCTTAGTTCTAGTTGTCCTATTCGCAACATTTATCTCCTACCTAGCCGTTAGAAAACGTAATTTGTTTACAAACTTAATTGACAGCCTCAGTATGGTCCCTTATATTGTACCAGGAACCGTTCTAGGGATTGCCTTCATTTCTTCCTTCAATACTGGCCTATTTGGAAGTGGATTTCTTATGATTACAGGGACAGCTTTCATCTTGATCATGTCCCTATCTGTCAGAAGATTGCCTTATACTATTCGCTCATCTGTTGCTAGCTTGCAACAAATAGCACCAAGTATTGAAGAAGCCGCTGAGAGCTTAGGAAGTAGTCGTCTCAATACCTTTGCCAAGATTACAACTCCAATGATGCTATCTGGTATTATTTCTGGAGCTATCCTATCTTGGGTTACAATGATTTCAGAACTTTCTACTTCTATCCTCCTCTACAATGTCAAAACAAGAACAATGACTGTAGCCATTTATACAGAGGTTCTCAGAGGGAATTACGGTGTAGCCGCAGCCTTGTCAACTATCCTGACTGTTCTAACAGTAGGTTCCTTGCTCTTGTTTATGAAAATCTCTAAAAGTAATAGCATTACACTTTAGTTTTCCCCATCAAAAACAGCCGAAAGGATTATCCTCGGCTGTTTTTTCTTATCTTGATATTTCTATCAAATCCCTATTTCATAGCAAGCAAGTCTAGACTGATTTAATAGAGGCTTCCTCCATCTTCTCACGTCCTAGTTCTCGGTAACTACGGTCGCCGACAACTTCTACGCTAAACTGGCCGTCCTCATATTCAAGTATCGTCACGCTACCATTATCTAGACCATGCGGATGCATACCATTAATTAGATAAACAATGGTTCCAATAGTCATTCCGTGGCTGACAACGAGGGCATTGCCCCCACCCTGCTCTTCCATTTCTTTGGCAATCGCTTCAAAGCCTTCCTTAATTCGGCCACTGAGTTTTTCCCAGCCTTCAGCCCAACCAGCTGTATCGACCTCTACCAAACCCTCAGCCAGTTCAGCATAAGACAATTGGTGAACGTGGTCCACATTAAAGATACGAGGAATAATGCCCATGAAAAGATCACCATCATAAGCTCCGTCAAAACTACCGAAACACCATTCTCTGATACGCTTGTCCATGCGATAAGGGATTTTTCCCTGCAAGCCAAGTTCATCAAGGATAATTCCCATTGTCTGAATGGTGCGCCCAGAATCACTCGAATAAGCACGCTCAAACTGTAGACCAGATTCGCGCAAACCGATTCCTAATTCTTGAATCCCTCGTTCACCTTCAGCTGTTAAGGGAGTATCGCTCCAACCTTGCGCGCGACCAATCGTGTTAAACATAGTCTTGCCATGACGTACCAAATACAATCGTACTTTTACCATTTTCCGTCCTCCGTTTGCTTCTATTATATCATGGATGATAAAACAAAAGCCACCCAGACAGGCGACTTTTGCAGGAGATTATTATGAAAAAGTTTAGGAGTTCTATTAAATAAAGATATTAGATGAAAATCAAATTCAAACTAAATCAGTGTTATCTGTTTCAAATAATATTAGGAGGTCTTTATTTAATGATTATAGTATACACATCTAACCTTAAATAGAACTTAAAAAATTATACCCATTCACCTTTTTCGTTTACTTTATAGCCGTTAATGGTCATATTTTTTTGCTAATTTTCCATCAGCTAGCAAGTAATACCACTTATCTCCATAGTTAATCCATTGATTACGAGCGTACTTACCATCTTGGTTCAGATAATACCAACTATCATACTGAGAATCAAATACCCACTCACTCTTAGCCATATAACCGCCACGTTTTAGGTAATATTCGCCCTGCCAAGCTTTCTCCACATAACTACCAGTTGAATCTACATAAAACCAGCTCTTATAATCTTCATCATAAATCCATTCACTTGCAGCCATTGAAGCATCTGCTTTTAGATAATAACGGCCTACCCAACGGTTTCTTACAAGATTACCAGAAAGGTCATTATAGTACCATTTTCCAGACTCTTTAAACCACTTACTTGCTTGATGATCTTTCTTAGTATCTTCTTTAGCAGTAACGGTAGATTGAGATTGAGATGAAATTGAAGTTGAAGCTGAAACCGAGGATGAAGTTCCAGTAGAAACTGCTTGAATAGCCTCTTCTTTTGTCACCTTAGGCTTAGCTTTTCCTTGGTAAACATCTTCGATACGCTTAGTAAATACAGATAACTCTTCAGGGGATAGCATTCTACTATTTTTGTAATTACCATCCTCACTTATATCAGCTTCTGTTTGTATCTTTCTAACAGCTTCTTCTACTATGTCATCAATCTTACTAAACATAGAAACTTTATCTGCTTTTGAAAGTGTATCATCATTACTAATGGCTGTCTTCTCCATAAAGGCAACAGCATTAACTTCTCTGATATTCTTTTCAGTAGGCGCTAATGAAAATGCTTGAAAATCCTCTGATAGAAACGTTGGTAGTCTTTTTAAAAATATATCCAATTGTTCTTCATCATTAAATATTTTATATTTTTCGTTCCAACCAGATGTACTATGTCCTCCCCAGTTATCATAGCTATACAAAAGACGTAACATTTTTCTCTTTCAAGATTTGTGTAATACGGATTTTCTTAATTTGAGCAGTGACAAGTTCTTTCTTCTTCTCTACGATTGCTCTAAAAATATAACTTTTTAGTTCACTATCATAATTTCTATTATCATTTCGAGGTTCATGAAATTCAAATCTTTCTTTCTATATTTCCAATCCCCAATATTTGCTA
>CAKMOM010000078.1:0-3865 GCA_927910965.1 uncultured Streptococcus sp. | reverse complement strand
CTGAAGTTAAAGGCTGTGGCTTTAACCATAGTCCGTACGGGATTCGAACCCGTGTTACCGCCGTGAAAAGGCGGTGTCTTAACCCCTTGACCAACGGACCAGAGTTGTTATTTTCAACTCTTACTATTATACCGACTTTTTTAAACTTTGTCAACACCTTTTTTTAAAACTTTTTACAAATTTTTCAATTCTTTTCAAGTACAGTTTTTCAAATTATAGTAAAAAAGAGCCAGAATTGTACTGACTCTTCTATTGATTATTAAACTTAGAAGCACGTTCTTCTCCCCACCAATAGGGCATTAGTTCTGCGACTTTAACTGTTTTTCTTGTATCATAGTCCATCATGAATTCTGCATCTTTATTTTCAGCATTCAGTTCTAAAAGGAATTCTCTACAAGCACCGCAAGGCATGGCTGAACTTCCACCATAAGGTGCTTTATCTCGAAAGGCTAATACTTTCTTAACCTTAGTTTGTCCTGAAAATTGGTACATATTGAAGAGAGCTGCCCGTTCTGCGCAGAGATGGAAAATACCACAGCTTCCCTCCATACAAAAACCTGTAAATATTTGTCCATCTTCTGCTTCTACTGCAGCTACAACATGATTGGCATAAACAAAGTCTGATACTTCATGTGGATCGTATAGCTTCTGTGCTTCTTCGTACATCTTTTCCCAGATGTCCATTATTGTACCCTTCTTATTTAGAGATTTCTTTTAGCATGTTTTCGATATGCTGAATTGATTTTTCACGTCCAAGCAAGAAAATTGTATCTGGCAATTCTGGCCCATGCATTTCACCTGAAACTGCGATGCGAATAGGCATGAAAAGATTTTTCCCTTTAATACCTGTTTCTTTTTGAACAGCTTTGATTTGTGGGAAGATATTCTCTGTTACAAATTCATCATCTGTCATCGCTTCAAGTTTTGCTTTGAAGGCTTCAAGAACTGTTGGGACTGTTTCACCTGCCATGACTTCACGCTCTGCTTCGGTCAATTCTGGGAAATCCGAGAAGAAAAGATCTGTCAATGGAATAATTTCATCTACTGATTTCATTTGTGGTTTATAGAGCTCAACTAGTTTTTCAGCTTTGTCAGTTAAACGGCCTGCTTCCTCTAAGAATGGTTTTGCCATTTCAAAGATAGTTTCTAGGTCTGCATTCTTGATATAATCATTGCTCATCCAGTCGAGTTTCTTCTGATCAAAGGCTGCTGGAGACTTGCTGAGGCGGTTTTCATCGAAAAGTTTAATGAGTTCTTCACGAGAGAAGATTTCATCTTCGCCACCTGGGTTCCAACCAAGAAGAGCGATAAAGTTAAAGATTGCTTCTGGTAAATAGCCTTTTTTACGGTAGTCTTCGATAAACTGAAGGGTGTTGGTGTCACGTTTAGACAATTTTTTCCCAGTTTCAGAGTTGATAATCAAGGTCATATGACCGAACTCTGGAGCTTCCCAACCAAGTGCTTCATAGACCATAAGCTGTTTTGGTGTATTAGCAATGTGGTCATCTCCACGGATTACGTGAGAAATTTGCATATCATGGTCATCGATGACAACGGCAAAGTTGTAAGTTGGGTAGCCATCTTTCTTTTGGATAACCCAGTCACCCCCGATATTGCCACCTTCAAATTCGATATCGCCTTTAACCATATCATGCCACTTGTAGATACCTGACTCATTGACAGCCAAGCGAACCGTTGGGATGATTCCTGCTGCTTCACGTTCTGCGATGTAAGCTGCTTTTTCCTCTTCACTCATACCGAGGTATTCGTTGATATAACGAGGTGTTTCACCAGCTGCTTCTTGGCGTTCGCGTTCAGCTGCCAGCTCTTCTTCTGTAACGTAAGATTTGTAGGCTTTTCCTTCAGATAATAGTTGGTCAATGTATTTTTGATACAAGTCCAAACGCTCAGACTGGCGGTAGTTTTCATGTGTTTCTGGGCTTTCATCCCAATCCATGCCTAACCAACGAAGGTTTTCAAGCTGTGAACGTTCCCCATCCTCGACATGACGTTTTCGGTCAGTATCTTCAATACGAATGATAAAAGTTCCACCATGATGGCGTGCATACAAGTAGTTAAACAGTGCTGTACGGGCATTCCCGATGTGTAGTAGTCCTGTTGGACTTGGTGCGTAACGTACGCGGATATCTTTTGACATAGTTTCTCCTATAAAGTCTCTAGGCGTCTGCCTTTTTGCTCTCTATATTATATCACAAGTCTTGGCTGAGTCCAATTTCTATGGATAAAGAGAGTAAAAAGAGTGGACAAACCACTCTTTTCTTCTATTATAGACGCGCGTTAAGTTCTTTGCTCAATTCTTCAAATCCTGGTTTTCCAAGAAGGGCAAACATGTTACGTTTATAAGCTTCAACACCTGGTTGGTCAAATGGGTTGATGGCATTCAAGTAACCTGAAAGGGCAATTGCCAATTCGAAGAAGTAGATAGTGTAACCAAGAGTGAAGGCATCTTGCTCAGGAAGAGTCACGTACATGTTTGGCACATCACCATCTGTGTGGGCAAGAAGAACACCGTCAGTCGCTTTTTTGTTTACAAAGTCAACGTCTTTTCCTTGAAGGTAACCAAGTCCGTCAAGGTCTTCTTCCAAAGTAGGGATAATCACGTTTTTACGAGGTTTGTCAACACGAACAACTGTTTCAAACATGATACGAGTTCCTTCTTGGATAAATTGACCCAATGAGTGCAAGTCAGTTGAGAAGTTGGCTGAAGTTGGGTAGATACCTTTTTGGTCTTTTCCTTCTGATTCACCAGCCAATTGTTTCCACCATTCTGAGAAGTATTGAAGTGATGGCTCGTAGTTTACCAAGATTTCAGTTGCATAACCTTTACGGTAAAGGATGTTACGAACTGCTGCGTATTGGTAAGCTTCATTTTCAGAGATTTTGTCTGAAGTGTAGTCTTTGCGTGCTGCGTTAGCACCTTCCATAAGAGCTTTGATGTCAGCTCCTGATGCTGCGATTGGAAGCAAACCAACGGCTGTCAATACTGAGAAGCGTCCACCGATATCATCTGGAACAACAAATGTTTCCCAACCGTTAGCGTCTGCTTCAACCTTAACAGCACCTTTTTGGCGGTCAGTTGTTGCATAGATACGTTTGTTTGCTTCTTCTTGACCGTATTTCTTAACCAAGAGTTCTTTGAAAACACGGAAAGCAATCGCTGGTTCAGTTGTTGTACCTGATTTAGAAATCACGTTTACTGAGAAGTCTTTATCAGCTACGTACTCTACCAAGTCAGCAAGGTAAGTAGATGAGATTGAGTTTCCTGCGTAAAGGATTTGTGGAGCCTTGCGTTCTTCTTTTGTTTGCAAGTTAGCAAAATGGTGGTTCAAGAAGTCGATTGCTGCTTTCGCACCAAGGTAAGATCCACCGATACCGATCACAACCAAAACATCGCTGTCTGATTTGATTTGCTCAGCAGCTTTCAAGATGCGGTCAAATTCTTCGCGGTCGTAGTTTTCAGGAAGGTCCAACCATCCCAAGAAGTCGCTACCAGCACCAGTTCCTTTACGAATCAATTCATCTGCTGCTGTTACTTGTGATTGCATGTATTCCACTTCATGTGGTGCAACAAATTTGTCTAAAACTTTTGAATAATCAAATTTAATATGTGACATGTTATTCCTCCAATATTTCTTCTTTTCTATCATAACGCTTACCTTCGTTTTTTTCAAGTTTTTTTGTCGAATTTCTCCAATTTTTATCAGAATTCAAACGTTTGCGTAAAAATGCCGCATTCCAAAAATTTTGAAAAATAAAAGAAAGAACGACCAGATGCCCAGTCGTTACAGTTCATTCAATAAATACTCAAATAGTTCTAAATTGCCATCTTCTTCATTAACCAGAA
>CAKMOM010000077.1:0-13108 GCA_927910965.1 uncultured Streptococcus sp. | reverse complement strand
GGGATGTCTTTCTTATCTACAGTTCCACTTTCTTTTGGTTTGATTTCATTACCATCTTTATCTTTGAAGAACGTTGTTACTTTTTCGTAAACGTGTTCAACATCTCCATTTGGTAATTTCTTAGTCTCTACGAAGCGGTATTCTGGGATGTCTTTCTTATCTACAGTTCCACTTTCTTTTGGTTTGATTTCATTACCATCTTTGTCTTTGAAGAATGTTGTTACTTTTTCGTAGATGTGTTTAGTATTACCTTTTTCATCTACTTTTGTTTCTACGAATTTGTATCCAGTAATTTTCTCTTTTGGCTGTTTACCGTCTTTAGATGGGATCAGCTCTTCTTCTTTACCATCTTTTCCTACTACCACAAATTTAGTATCAGAACGTACAGTTGGTGTGTAAGTTTTAGATACTGCTTTACCATTTTCATCTTTAACCTGAACTGTTACTCCAGAAGCTTTTCCTACGAAGTCTTTTTCTGGTGTAAATTCAACTACACCATCTTTAAGTACATATGTTCCTTCTCCTGGAACTGTAACTTCTTTCACTTCTTTTCCATCTTTATCTACTAATGTTAGAGTAGATTTATCAAGAGCTACTTTTTCATGACCTTTGTTGAAGTTCACTGTTGTATTATCTTGATCTGGAGTATCAAATACTACAGGAGATTTTTGAACAGCTCCACGTGGACCTTCAGTTTCAGATACTTCACCTGTTGGTGTCACTGGTGTTACTGTTGGTGTGTAAGTTGCTGTTGCTGGCGTGCCATTCTTATCTACACGTTTTACAGTTACTGATGGTGCTGTTCCAGTGAATGACTTATCTGGTGTAAAGGTTACTGTTCCATCTGGTGCTACTGTGTATGTTCCAACTTTATCTACTTTCTTCGTAGTTGTTCCATCTTCGAATGTTGCTGGTACTTCATCATCCATTGGCACTTCTGGATTTCCAGGTGTGAATGTTGGTTTACCTGTTTGAGTTGCACCTTGGATTCCTGTTGATTCATCACCTTCTGCTGTCGGTGTCACTGGTGTTACTGTTGGTGTGTAAGTCGCTGTTGCTGGTGTTCCATTCGCATCTTTCACTTGAACTGTCACTGGATCTGGTGTTCCTGTGAAGTCTTTTTTAGGTGTGAATGTTACTTTTCCAGATTTCGGATCAATTTCGTACTTACCAACTTCTTTTCCATCTTTTGTGGCTGGAATTTCAGTTTTCGCAATCGGTTCTTTTGTAAGTGGATTGTAGAATGTTGCTGGCTGAGTTTCATCAATCTTGATCGGTACTTTTACGTCACCTTCTGTGAACTTAGGCGTTCCTTCTTGTTTTGCACCTTGGATCCCTGTTGATTCATCACCTTTACCTGTTGGTGTTACTCCTGTGAAATTAGGTGTGTAAGTTGTTTTAGCTGCAGTACCGTTTTTATCTTTTGCTTGTACTGTTACTGGTTCAACTTTTCCAACATATGTTTTATCTGTTGGTGTAAATTTCACTTCACCTGTCGGGGTTCCATCTTCACCTTTAACTAGTGAGTAAACTCCGATTTCTTTTCCATCTTTATCAGTAATTGTTACTGTTTCAGCTGGTTTCCATCTTTATCTAATAATGTAATTGTAGATTTATCGATTGGAGCTGGTGATTCAGGAGCTTTTTGAGGGTTACCTGGAATAAATTCAACAGTACCTGTTTGTTCTACCCCTTGTGGTCCTTCTGAAGTTGCAGGATTCGCACTTGGGTTAACTGGAATGATTGACGGTGTATATGTTGTTTCTACTGTTCTACCAGCTGTATTTTGAGCTTGTACTTTTACTGGAACTACATCACCTGCATAAGGTTTGTTAGGATCTGGAGTAAATGTTACTTCACCAGTTTCTTTATTTAATGTGAATTCTCCGATTTCTTCCCCTTCAGGATTCTTAGCTTTTACTTTTTCAGCTGGTTGTCCATTTTCATCTAATAATGTTGTCTTAGTTTTGTCAATTAATACAACATCAGAACCTGCTTTGAACTCTACAGTTCCTTTTTGAACTGCACCTTGAACGTCCACTGAAGTTGCTTCTTCAGCAGTTGGGTATGTTGGTGTGATGTTTGGAGTATACGTTGTTACTGCTAGCGTTCCATTTTCATCTAACGCACCGATTTCAGCTGCTGGTACCACACCTACATAGTTTACATCAGTTGGTGTGTACGTAACTTTATTTGTAGCTGGATCAAGTCTGTATTCCCCAATTTTACCATTTGGTCCCATTACGTCTTGTACCGCATCCGCTGCTAATGGATTTCCACTTTTATCTAATAGTCTTGCACTTCCTGGTTGGATAGCAACTGTTTCTTCTTTACCATTTACTGTAACTTTTCCTCCAGCGAATGTTACTGTTCCTTCTTGTTCTACCCCTTGAGGTGCTGTTGACTCAGCTGGTTCTCCTTGAGGTCTTACTGGAACGATGTTTGGAGTATAAGTTGTTTCTACTGGTGTTCCATTTGAGTCTTGCATACGAACACGAGCTGGTAATACTTTACCTGCGTATGTTTTATCTGATGGTGTGAAGATGACTTCTCCAGTTTGTTTATCTACTGTGTAATCCCCTACTTTATTACCTTTTTTATCTGTTGCTGGTAATGTATCAACTGGGTTTCCACTGTCATCCACTAGTGTTAATGTTTCAGGTTTCATTGTTGAAGTTTCTGAACCTGGTGTGAATGTAGGAGTTCCTTTTTGAGTATCCCCTTGTTTTGCAGTAGATGTAGCTTCTTTAGCTGTTGGTTCTACTGGAGTGATATGTGGTGTGTATGTAGCTGTTGCTTTCGTACCATTTTCATCTTCACCTTGGATTGTTACTGGTTTAACATCTCCAACATACGTTTTGTCTGTTGGTGTAAATACCGCAGTTGGGACTCCATCTACCACTTTAAGTGTGTATGTACCCACAACATTTCCTTTTGGATCTTTTGCTGGAACTTCAGTGGCTGGTTGTCCATCTTCTCCTAATAATGTATAAGCATCAGGATTCATTGGTACTGATTTTTCAACTTCAACTGGGTTATCATTTTTATCCAAGTAAGTAACTTTATTTTTACCTGGCGTGAACGTAATTTCTTGTTCTTGTGTAACTCCTTGAGGTTTAGTCGTTTCTCCACCTTCTGCAGTTGGCGTTACTGGTTTAACTGTTGGTTGGTAAACTACTCGACCTTCTGAAGTTACTGGGTTTCCATCTTTATCTACCCCTACTTTACCATTGAATGATACTGTAATTGGGTCTGGATCACCTGTGAAGTCTTTATTTGGTGTAAATACTACTTCACCTGTTGATGGAGTGATTTTATAAGTTCCGACTGGTTTACCATCTTTTGTAGCTGGAATTTCAGTTTCATCTGTTGGGTTACCTGTCTTAGGATCTACTAATTTAACTGGGAATTCTTCTGAAGGAGTAATCTTGTTCCCTGCAGTATCTTTGAATTCAGGAGTTCTTGTTTGTTTTGCACCTTGGATATCGTTAGATTTTTCTTTTCCATCTACGATTTCACGTTTCATTACGTGAGGGATATAACGGCCATCCATTGAACCTTTTTCAGCTGCACCTTCTGGTGTTACTTGATCACTGATTAGTGTCAATTGGTCTCCGTTTTCACCTTCACCATTAATAATAGGAAGACCAGTTTTACCCCATCCAGTTGTAGCTCCATTGGTGTCTGTACGACGGATTGTAATTCCATCCGCATCTCCAACGAAAGAATCTTCTGGAACGAATTCTACATTTACGTCTTTGCCTTTAGATGTAACTTTATATTTACCTTGTCCAGGTACTACATAGTAACCATCTACTAATTCAGCTTCAGTTACAACTGATCCATCAGGCTTAACGATTTGTGGTTGAACTGTTTCATCAATTGTTGCTGGTGCATCTAAATCGTAGTCTTTGTGTCCGTATGCTTTAAACTTAACAGTTGAACGTTGAGTAGCTCCTTGAACATCATAAGTTTCTTCTTTTGTACCACGTGGTGGAATTGTTTGTTGGATTTGGAAATCTTCTACTTCCCCAGAGTAGGCAATTCCTGTAGCTTCTTTAACGTCTGCTTTGTCATTTGCGATACGTAGACGAGTAGCTAGTTTAGTCGCAGTTACATCTAAGTTTTGAACAGGAGTGTTCCATCTTAATGTCACTTCTCCATCTTTAGTTACTTCAACGATTTCAGCACTTTCATTTTCATCGAATTTACCGTTGTTGTTAAAGTCAATAAATCCATTTACGAATGCTTGTTTTCCGCCACCTAGGTGAGCATCAAACGTCATTTCGTAAACACCATCGTTTACTTTTTTCAGTTTGTAGTTATCGCCTTTTTCAGTAGCAATTACTTTGTCACCCATTAATTGGCGAGCACCTTCATCGGCACCTTCACCATTATCATCATCATATTTGAAGGCTGTTTCATCTGTGATTTTTTCAGTACGGATATCGATATCTGGCTCTTTTGAACCTAAGTAAGGTTGTGTAATTCCAGAGTTTTTAGCGATAGCGTGTCCTACTTTACCGTATGAAGCTGGTGCATCCCCTTCATCAAGCACCATAAACCCTAACATAGCCCCTTGTTGACCAGATGATAGGATATAAATTCCTACATTTTTCGCATTACGAGTCATAACAACTGGTGTTGACATACCAGAATCACGGTGAGTTGTTGCTGGTCCGAATACTTGTGTTCCTAAACCATCACTGTAAACTGTACCGTCTTTATCTGTTACTGTAGATACAGTGTCTTCTGTGATTTCTGTTGAGCGGAATCCTTTTGCTTTATCAGCGATAAATGCTGAAAAGGCAGGTTTACCAGAACCTTCCATTGTATATGAGTTACCTAATTGACGATTTTGATTTCCTAATACAGGTTTTACATCATAGCGGTTGTCATAGCTTTCTGCTGTATAAGAACGCATTGTTGTATATCTATTTCCGTTAGTAGAACCGTCATTTGATAATTCAGTTACTAATTCGAAGCCATCTCCATCTGTTTTGTAGATTTCGATCTCAGATGAACCTGCTTCTTCCCCCGTTGCAAATACAACGTTCGCTGGTACTTCTTTTCCATTCAAAGTTGCTTTAACTTTGAATTCAACCCCAACGTTCGCTCCATCTTTTACAGATTGGATTACTGTCGTTCCTCCAGTATCAAGCCCGTTTGTTTTCGCTACAGAGTACCCACCTTGACGAACGACTTTTAGTTCTGCTGGTGTACCATCTTTATAAACGTTTTGAGCATTTGCATCGTATCCTGCTCCACCACGTTCTTTATATACATCTGTTGCGTTAAATGGTTTTAGCGCTGTAACTTCCAGTTCTACAACATAACCAGGAGTAATTTCTTGTTTGAACTTCGTTCCAACTTTTAATTTACCACCCGCATCAAGGTTTTCAACAACTGCATTTTTGTTTGTAATATCGAACCATTTAATTTGGTGTTTTAAACGGTCTGTATTTTTTATCTTTTATATTTTTTCCAGTGATCAGCTTGTTCGTCTTGAGTTAATGGAGCCTCATCCACTTTTTCAGCTACATCAGCTAAGGCAACCTCAAATTTACCATCACGACCAATTCCTGCTTTTTTCAGTTCACTGTATACTGCAAGAATTGATTCATTTAAACGTTCTAATTGAGCCTCTACTTGTTCCTTTGTAACGCTCTTGTCAGCTAAAAGTACTTTTGATTCGTTAAGTACCGCTTGGTTTTTAGCAACCGCTGCTTCAACTGCTACTCTATTTTCTTCTGATACCTCTTTTTTACGAAGTTCTGTAGCAGCAAGTGTATTAGTTACATCAGCTTCTGATGAAACTTGTGTCAAGACAGTTGTTGCTTCAGAAACTGCTTTTTCTGTTGGTGTAGCGTTTCTTTCTGCTTCTGCTTTTGCTACCTTGTCTTTATCAGCCTGTTCTTTCTCTAATCCAAGTTTATTTGATTCAGTTACAACTGTTCCCAATGCAGAGAGAATATCTTTTTGGATATCTACCTCTTCTTGCTTAGCTGCTTCATTTGCTAAAACAGCTTTTGCAGTAGCTAAGGCTTCACGAGCATTGGCTATAACTGAAGGGTCTGCATTCTTAGTAGTTGAAAGTTTAGATTCTAAAGTAGTAATACTTGCTTCAAGAACAGCTTTATTTACTTTTTTAGTCTCTTCTGCTTTAACTTCTGTTTTTGCTTCCGTAGTTTTTCCAATTTCTGGCTTTACTTCTGTGGTATTCTGATCAGATTTTTCAGCTAGAGTTGCTGCTACGTTAGTTTCCGCACTTTGTACCTCTGTCGCTGAAACTGCTCCATTTCCTAAGAACATTAAACCAGCCGCAATCGCTACTGATGCTGCTCCAAAACTGTATTTACGAATACCGTAACGAATATACTTTTCCGTTCTAAAATCTTGTTGTTTACCCTTCATTTAGAGTCACAACCTCCTTTTGTTTTCATCATGTTAGTTAAAAATTCCCAACCCCCCTCAACATTTTTTTACATAGTTGAGAGGAAATTTTATATAATTCACAATTAACATGTATATAACTAATATCACATCTCATCTCATTACACAAGATATTTGATTTATAATTTTTTTAAAAAATAACAATTTTCTAAGTGAAATTTAGGTAACATTTTACTTGAATTATCAGCATTTTATAAGGGTCATAATTTTTAAAATTGTCGCTTTTGTTCCTATTTTCTGAATATTTACTATCCTCTTTTCAAAATTAAATCTTCGTTAGTTTATATCAGCATTTATGTATATTTATTTAAAATTAACTCTGTGAAACGATTGCTTTATCTCATTTTTATATATTTTCCTTTTATCATTAACTTTAGAAAGACGATTGCAAAACTTTCTACCAACTTTTGAGTTTTTGCGAGATGGATTGCATAATGAAGTATAGTGAAATAAAACGAAAAAAACGAGCACTTTCGCACTCGTTCTTTGATATAAACTACTGATTAAAGTGAGTTTACGTCAACTTTGATACCAACACCTTGAGTAGTTGTGATAGTCAAGTTTGTTACGTAAGTTCCTTTAGCTGTAGCTGGTTTTGCTTTTTGGATTGTTTCGTTGAAAGCTTTGAAGTTTTCAACCAATTTTCAGCTTCAAATGATACTTTACCGATGATTGCTTGAACGTTACCTGCACGGTCAGCACGGTAAGTGATTTTACCACCTTTAGACTCTTCAACTGCTTTAGCAACATCCATTGTTACAGTACCAGTTTTAGGGTTTGGCATCAAGTTACGTGGTCCAAGGACACGTCCAAGACGTCCAACAAGAGCCATCATGTCAGGTGTAGCGATAACTACGTCGAAGTCCAACCAACCGTCGTTGATTTTAGCAACAAGGTCATCTTCACCAACAAAGTCTGCACCAGCAGCTTTTGCTTCTTCAGCTTTTGCACCACGTGCGAAAACAAGAACGCGTGAAGTTTTACCAGTACCGTTTGGCAATACCATTGCTCCACGGATTTGTTGGTCAGCTTTTTTAACGTCGATGTTCAAGTTGTAAGCAACTTCTACAGTTGCGTCAAATTTTGCAAAGTTAGTTTCTTTTGCAAGTGCTACAGCTTCTTCTACGCTGTATGCTTTTGTGCTGTCGATTTTCTCAAGAGCAGCACGAAGTTGTTTTGCTTTTTTTAGCCATTTTCTATTCTCCTTGTAAGTGGTTCAATCGATTTTCATCTCCCACGTCACTTCTCGAAATGATGAAGTCTTGCGGGTTTTCAGTCTATTATTTTTCTTTTCCTACTTCGTTGAGCTCCCTTGCTATACCCAAGTACAAGCTTCAGTCACTTGCCTAGTATGAAAAGCAACTAATAGACTGCTGTGAGATTTTCTACTGTGTTATTGATTAGTCAACAACAGTGAATCCCATAGAACGAGCAGTACCTTCGATCATACGCATTGCAGACTCAATGTTTGCTGCGTTCAAATCTGGCATCTTAGTTTCTGCAATTTCTTGTACTTGTGCACGAGTAACTGTAGCAACTTTAGTTTTGTTAGGTGTACCTGATCCTTTTTCAACACCTGCAGCTTTTTTCAAAAGAACAGCAGCCGGTGGTGTTTTAGTGATGAAAGTAAATGATTTATCTTCGTAAACTGAGATAACAACTGGAATGATCATACCAGCTTGGTCAGCTGTACGAGCGTTGAACTCTTTTGTGAATCCCATGATGTTGATACCAGCTTGACCAAGAGCAGGTCCAACCGGTGGAGCTGGTGTAGCTTTACCAGCAGGGATTTGCAATTTTACAAGTTTTTCGACTTTTTTAGCCATTTTTAAATCCTCCTTTGTGGTTTTGGCGGTAATTAAAGATTTTTACCTCCCACAAGTATGCTTTACACATACCCATCTATTATACACTATTTATCTAGAATTGCAAGAGAAAAGTTTATTTTTTATACTCAATGAAAATCAAAGAGCAAACTAGGAAGCTAGCCGCAGGTTGCTCAAAACACTGTTTTGAGGTTGTAGATGGAACTGACGTAGTCAGTATCCTACACATACGGTAAGGCGACGCTGACGTGGTTTGAATTTGATTTTCGAAGAGTATTAATCGACGTAATCTCCGCCTTCAAAGCCATAGTACTCTTCCAAACTGAGACCACTGGCAGCTATTTCTTTAGCTTCTTTTCCGACATATCGAAGGTGCCATTCTTCAGCCATATATCCTGTTTCTTTTTCTTTACCTTTGAGATAACGGACAACAAAGCCATAATCAGCAGCATGGTCCAAGAGCCATTGGGCCGCTTTTTCTTCTGTTACCAAATCACCATTTGTCCCAATCACATCAAAGGCTAAACCTGTCTGGTGTTCGCTATAGCCAGGTCGAGCAGAATAACGGTCAGCTGCTGCCTTCCCATCTTGGTTGACATAATCTTGATAGAGCTTGGTCTGAGTTTCATAACTTCTAAAACCACTGTAATGATCACTAATCGGGAATCCTGCCTCTTGCATAGCTTTAATGAGTTTGACCAACTCAGCCTTGGCTGTTGGATTTTCCCCTGGATTGTAGTCTTTTGACAATGGGTAGTGTTTATTGGCTACGATGATTTCATCGTATTTCCCTTGGATGCTGTAGTAGTCTCCTTTGTTAACCACTTCTGCTTTTTTCTGGGCAGCTCCTTGAGCCTTACTTCCTACTGTTCCATCAGCTTTAGCTGTTTGCTCTGTCTTAACTGAGCCATCTTCATTTTTTGCTTTTTCTTGTGAACAAGCTGCTAGACTCAAGGCTAGCAAAGCTGTCAAGATAAGGTATCTTTTTTTCATTTCTACTCCTTTATTTCTAATAGTTTATCTACTTCTAACGATAATCGTTTGACTAATCTTTTAATCTCATCCGGTTTTGCTTGGCAGGTTTCTGCTGTCATTTCTTCAAAGGGAACCCACCAGACTGGACCACGTCCTTTGAGACCGTGTCCATTCATATCACCTCTTCGTCTAGGAAACAGATGCCAATGAAGATGGGCATCGCCATTTCCTAGCAGTTCAATATTCATTTTCTCGGCAGCAAAGGCCTTGGCAACTGCCTCTTGGACCACACTCATTTCTTCTAGAAAACGGAGTCTTGTCTCCTTTTTCAAATGGTGCAATTCGGTGACATGTTCCTTGGCTAGAAAGAGACTATAGCCTGTAAAATACTGGTGGTCTCCAATCACAAGATAGCCTGTTTCCAACTCTTTGACAAAATAGGGATTTTCTCCCTTCTTGATGACCTCAATTCTCTGGCAAATCAAACACATATTAGTCTACCAATGCGCTCTTAAGATAAGCATCAACCATACGTTCCGTTGCGACCACCGAGTCAATATGAGTACGCTCATAAGAATGGCTAGACTCGATACCAGCACCGAGAAGGGCGTGTTTGACTTCTGCCCCTGCAGACATAGCTGCTGAAGCGTCCGAACCATAAAATGGATAGATATCCAGCTTAAATGGAATATCTTGATCTTTAGCCAAAGCAACCAAATGTTGACGGAAGTCATAGTGATAAGGTCCAGAAGCATCCTTGACACAGATAGAAACAGTATATTCGTCTGTTTGCTGATCATCTCCCATGGCTCCCATGTCCACAGCCAGATATTCGACTACCTGAGCAGGAATATTAGAGTTAGCACCGTGTCCCACCTCTTCAAAAACTGAAAAAGCAAAATGGGTTGTTATTGGCAATTCAATCTTCTCTTCCTTATATATACGAAGTAGGTTAAGCAAAATCGCTGCGCTAACCTTATCGTCCAAATGACGAGACTTGATAAAGCCTGTCTCTGTCACGAAAGTTCGTGGGTCAAAACTGATAAAATCACCGACCTCAATGCCAAGAGCACGAGTTTCTTTTTCATTGGTTACTTTGGCGTCCAAACGCACTTCCATATTGTCCTGCGTGCGTTCTGCAGTTCCTGCATCCTTGTAGACATGGCAAGAAGTTTGGTGGATGAGGATGGTTCCTGATACTTTTTCACCTGTGCTAGCCACATGAACGGTACAGTTTTCTCCTTCAATCATGTTCCAAGGAAAGCCACCGATACGATCCAGTTTGAGACGGCCGTCTGGTTTGACAGCACGGACAATGGCACCCAGCGTATCTACATGGGCAGTCACATAGCGATGCTCTTCATCATTTTGACCTTTGATGGTCACATTGACACCGCCCTTAGCTGTGCGAACTGGCTTGTAACCAAAACCTTCTAGAGTCTTTACTAAATAATCCGAAATCTCCCGAGTGAAGCCCGTTGGCGATGCAATAGCTGTTAGTTCTTTGATATATTCTACTGTTTGATTCATTTCTTCACCTCTTTTGCTACCTATTATAACACATTTATCATCGGATAAAAAAGAAAATCACCCCTGTAGACTTAGCTACAAAAGTGATTTTATACTCAATGAAAATCAAAGAGCAAACTAGGAAACTAGCCGCAGGCTGTACTTGAGTACGACAAGGCGACGTTGACGCGGTTTGAATTTGATTTTCGAAGAGTATTAGTGATTATTCCATTTCAAAAACATCACTTTCTTGCTTATTTGGTAGAACCAATGAGAGCAAGATTCCAACGATGGCTGGCACCAACCATGGGAGAGATGCCTTGGCAAAAGGAAGAGCGTTGACAAGGTTTGCAAGAAACTCAACCTTAAACGAGCTTCCTAATACGCTTGCAATGGCAATAGCTGTAACAACAGCAATTGTCAACTGCATACCTGGTTTTGAAAGAGCCACAAATTTGTTGACAATGACAATCATTACGATAGCAATCGTGATTGGGTACAAGATAACCAGTACAGGGATTGAGTACTTGATAATCGCATCAAGACCCAAGTTGGCAATAGCAAATCCAATCAAGGTAAAGGCTGTCGCATAAACCTTATAGCTGATTTGTGGGAAACGTTCATTAAAGAACTCAGCTGTAGACACAATCAAACCAACCGTTGTTGTGAAGCAGGTTACGGTAACCATGGCTGCAAGGAAGAGTTGGGCTGTTGAGCCAAAGATTTCTTGAGTGGCTTGTGACAAGATGTAAACACCTGGTGTTCCACCTTTCATCGCCTCAGCTGGTACTGGGAAATGATTTCCAAGGAAACCTAACCCGATGTAAAGAGCGCTGAAGGCAAGGGCTACAACGATACCAACCACCCAAATAGTTGAAATGTATTCTTTCTTACTTGAAAATCCAAGTTGTTTCAAGGTTTGAACTGCGATTACACTGAAGGCAACTGAGGCAAGGGCGTCCAAGGTATTGTAACCTTCTAGGAAACCTGTACCAAAGGCAGAAGCTTGATAAGCAGCTGAAGCAGCTTGAGGACTTGTTCCACCGTATTTGAAAGCTCCCAGAACAACCAAGATAACAATCAAAATCGCAAAGACTGGCGTTAAAATACGTCCAATGCGGTCTAAGATTTTTGATGGATTAAGCGAAATCAAATAGGCTGCTGCAAAATACAGAACAGTAAAGACAATCAAACCAAGACCTTTATTTGCATCCGACAAAAGAGGGCTAATCCCTACTTCGTAAGCTGTTGTAGCAGTACGTGGGATAGCAAAGAATGGACCGATTGACAAGTAAAGAACTGAGAGGTAAAGAGTCGCAAACCAAGGCGCTATCTTTGTAGAAATCTCGTAGATATATCCTTTAGGATTTAGCGTTCCAATAATAAGGGTCAAGACGGCGATACCGACGCCTGAAAAGACAAAACCTGCGATGGCAGGAAGAAAATGTTCTCCAGATAGAGCACCTAGAGAAGGCGGAAAAATCAAGTTCCCCGCACCAAAAAATATTCCAAACAGGAGTAAACCTGTTAGGGCACCTTTTTTAGCCATGTAAATCTCCTTCATATTTATAAAATACTGACCTAGTATATCATGAATAGGAGTATGAAAAAAGCTTCACGAAGTAAATATTGAATGTTTTCAAGATTCTTAAAAATGAGAATTGTCTAAAAATAAAATCCCCTACCCAGTCCACGACAAGTAGGAGAAAATTCTAATGTTTATACTCTTCGAAAATCTCTTCAAACCACGTCAGCTTCACCTTGCCGTATGTGTAGGATACTGACTACGTCAGTTCCATCTACAACCTCAAAACAGTGTTTTGAGCAACCTGCGGCTAGCTTCCTAGTTTTCTCTTTGATTTTCATTGAGTATTAAAGTTCTTCAAAGGCCATCATGCCACCTTGGACATTGATAACCTCATAACCTTGTTCTGATAGGAATTGGCAAGCACGCGCCGATCTCATTCCAGATTTACAAATAACATAATGTAACTGATCCTTGTCCAATTGATCATAAGTGTCAGCTAATTGACTCAGAGGAAGATTCTGAGCACCTTCTAAATGAAGAGCTTCAAACTCATCCACTTCTCTCACGTCCACTAGAGAAAGTTGGTCGTTTTGGTAAAGCTGGTAAAATGCGTCAAAGGTTATTTCTTTCATTCTTTTTCTCCTAATACTCTTCGAAATCTCTTCAAACCACGTCAGCGTCGCCTTACCGTACTCAAGTACAGCTTGCGGCTGGCTTCCTAGTTTGCTCTTGATTTTCATTGCTATAAAATAGTTTTAATTCTTTTTTCAAATCCGGCTACAACTTCTACTCAAACCCAAGGATTTTTTCGGCCATG
>CAKMOM010000076.1:0-14543 GCA_927910965.1 uncultured Streptococcus sp. | reverse complement strand
GTTCCTGCTGTAGCGCCAAATACTGGAACTACAACAACTCCATCAAGTGATACAACTGTTCCTGCTGTATCATCAAATACTGGAACTACAACAACTCCATCAAGTGATACAACTGTTCCAACTTCACCTTCAGAACAGCCTCCTGTTGTAGCTCCAACTGATCCTGGAACAACTGTAGCAACTGGTTCAAGCTCACAAACTTCATCAAATAGCAGTTCTTCAGCAACTACACCGACTTCTGCAGATAAGAACAAAAAAAGACAATGCTACGTCTGATAATAAGGTGAGTGTTTCAACTATTGATGGGGGAACAACTACCTTAATTCCTGATGTTAAAGTTCCAACAAATAACCCTGGTGTATCTGCTCAAACAGCTGTAGAAGCAGGTGCTTCTCAGGTAGGAACAACTTCGCAAGTAACAGGTCAAGTTGTTCAAGAAGTGTCTCCTAGCGCACCAGTACAGACAGAAACAGGTGCTTCAATTGTAAGCACTCAGAACGGCAACGTTGTCCTCTCAGATGGCTCTGTAGTAGCGCCTGAGGTAGTTGGGGGAACAGTTAATGAAGATAAGACTATCTCTGTTACTGACAAAGATGGGAAGCTCAAAACCCTTCCAAATACTGGTCTTAAAGAAAGTATATTACTAACATTAGCAGGTTTTGGATTATTGGCTATCGTCATTAGTTTTTTCCTAAAGAAACGTTCAAATTAAGGAATAAGATAAAAGCACTCTTTTGAGTGCTTTTTTTTAGAAAGGAGGATAAAAATGGATCAGGAGAGAATAGGAATGAAAGTAGCCGATATATATAAATTAACAGGCGAAATGCTTCTAAAATCAATGTATTATGCACTTGAAGAATCGTATCACAAATTTAATCACTATCTTGAAAACAAGACATATACGGATAAAACCAACTGGAATCAGTTTATGGCAACAAAGGAAACAAAACATTTTGAAACGTTTCTGAACTCTGAACTGAACTCTGAACGTCTTGAAGAATATTTAAAGGGGTATGAAGTTGGCTTCTCTATAAAAGATAATGGTAACGGTACAAGTACAATAGCAATTGATGCAAAGAACGTGCAAGCCTTGGAAGCAAGTTTCAAAGGGGTCATCAAAGATTTAACCGAACCTGAAAAGGCAGAAAAACTTACTAAAAATCTTATCAAAACACCAAAGACCATGACTTTAAAGGAAAAATTGACTTACTACAAGAAAAAGGTTACCGCAGAAATCAAATCTAAAGATAAGGTTAAAACACCAACGCCTAAGAAGGCTATTGCGAAAGATGAAAAGGGGTTATAGATGGTTACAGAACAGAAAAAAACGTCGCTTTCTCCCTTATTTGATTGTGGGTCTTATCCTTTGCTATGTGGTGCATTGGTTGGTCAAGCTTTATGACATAGCACCTGCAACTGAAGGAGTTACCTTTATAGATAATGCCCGTTTGGATTGGATGATGGAGAATTGGACAAGTAAGTCTTTTATTGACTTTCACTTCACTCAAGCTAGTCTATATGGTGGCGGTTTAGCTCTCTTTGTTGTCCTGATGTTTTACTTTCGAGTTGGTGACAAAGGGCGCTACCGCTACGGGGAGGAATACGGGTCGGCACGGTACGCCACGAACAAGGAAATAGCTTCTTTTCGGGATACAGAGCCTGAAAATGATATGATTTTCAGTCAAAATGCTCGAATGGGACTTTTCAATAAACGCCTTCCTTTCAACCGTCAATTAAACAAGAACACGCTGACAGTCGGTTTACCAGCGGACGGGAAAACTTTCACCTTTGTGAAACCTAACCTGATGCAAATGAATAGTTCATTTGTTATCACTGACCCGAAAGGTCTTCTTGTCCGTGAGACAGGAAAAATGCTTGAAGACCACGGCTACAAAATCAAAGTCTTTGACCTGGTCAATCTGACCAACTCTAATCAGTTCAATGTCTTTCACTATATGCACGATGAGCTAGATATTGATAGAGTTGCTGAAGCGATTATAGCAGGGACAAAACGGTCAGATAACACAGGTGAGGATTTTTGGAATCAGGCTGAAATGCTTTTGATGAGGGCGTTGATTGGGTATCTCTACTTTGACGGAAAAGTTCTGAAGAAATATGAGCCAAATATTGCTCAGGTTGCAGACCTTTTGAGAAATATCAAAAAAGATGATGATGAAATTCCTAGTGTTGTAGAGAGAATGTTTGAAGAACTCGAAGAAGAATTACCAGGTAACTATGCTAATAGGCAGTGGGAATTGTTTAATAGCAACTTTGAAGGCAAAACAATGACGTCTGTATTATCTATTGCTTCTTCACGTTTTGCCGTCTTTGACCATGATGCAGTTAGAAACCTGACCGCCCGTGACTCAATGGAAATGGAAAAATGGCAGACTGAAAAAACAGCCGTCTTTATCGCTATTCCTGAAACAGATAAGTCTTTCAACTTTATTGCAACGACTATGTTTACCATGATGTTTAGGCAGCTACCAAAGACAGCAGATGAAATCATTCAGGGAAACCATCCAACGTGCAAACCTGAAGACTTGTTCCATATCAGACTTATCTTAGATGAGTTTGCCAACTTTGGACGTTTCCCAAACTTCACGGAAACACTCTCTTCAGTTCGCTCCCGTGAGATTTCAATTGCTATCATCATTCAAGCCATCAGTCAATTGAAGGCACTCTATAAAGACCAATGGGAGACTATATTCAATAACTGTGCTACCCTGGTTTACTTGGGGACGAATGATAAGGAAACAATGAACTATTTCTCAATGCGAAGCGGTAAGCAGACTATCAATGTTAAGAATCAGTCGCAAACAAGAGGAGCGCAAGGGTCAAGCAGTCAGTCTATTCAGACCATTCAGCGTGACCTTCTCACACCTGATGAGGTGGCTCGTATTGGGGTTGATGAAGCCTTAATCTTTATCTCTAAACAAAATGTCTTTAGAGATAAGAAAACTAACGTTCTTCAGCATCCACGTGCTAAAGAACTGGCGAATAGTCCAAGTGATACGAACTGGTATCGTTATACCCGTTCCATGTCTGATATGGATGACTGGGATGCCAACGTCAACCATGATAGGGTGATAGAAACAACTAGCGCAAAGGTGCTAGAAGTAAAATTACCATTTGAGGAAGTGGTTTAACCAAAAGAAAACCTGTTAGGATTTCCTACCAGGTTTCTTTTGTATTTTGAGGAAAAGGAGGAAAACATGACACAAACAACTAATATGAGGGGGATAGGTTACTTTGATACCCTCTTTTCAGTCGTTGAGATGCCAACGATGGCGGAAGCACTCAAACAGTTTGCACTTGAGCATCAAGTGACTGGAAAGAGCAACCAGGGGGAGGTCTTAAATGACTTTGTCAGCATCTTGATTAAGACGTTAGACGTTGAAGATTTTCAAGCAGTCTCTACACAGCTTTTTAGCTACCCTAAACGGTATAGAGGAGTGCTTGAAGTTGAGGGGATTGAACCTTCTAAGGAAAAGCTGATTTACTTAAAAGCTAATATTGATAGCTTGCTTCAGGAAGAAATAGAGGTAAGGAGCAGGATAGATGGCGAGTATTGAAGAACTTAAAGCCCTGTCAATCCTAGAAGTGGCAGAAAGCCTGGGCATGAGTTTACAGCAAACAGGAAGCTATACTTACGCTTGGGAAGAACATGACTCTTTCACTATCAATGTTAGGGAAAACTATTTCAATTGGTTTGCTCGTTCAATTGGTGGGGATGTTATTAAAATGGTTCAAGTCGTTCAGGAAGAATTGACAGGGGAGAAGCTTTCTTTTAAGCAAGCAAAACACTTCTTGGAAGAAGGTAGTTTTGACGTGGTCGATGTGACCAACGTTCCTGAAAAAGAACCCTTCAGATATTACCTTGAGCCTTATGAAACTAAGTTTATAGAAGCCAGGGAATATCTGAAGGAAGTCAGGGGCTTGTCTGATGAAACAATCGATTTTTCAGAGAAAAAAACGTCTTATCACAAGCCACTAAAAAGACAGGGGACTACTATGAACCTGTCATTGTTTTCAAGAGTTTAGACAACCAAGGAGAGGTTATAGGTGCTTCTCTTCAAGGTATTAAGGAAAATCATGACCTTTACGAGAGAGGACGCTTAAAACAGATTATGAGGGCTTCTGATGGTATGACGGGAATGCACGTTGATATTGGAACACCTAAACGATTAGTCTTTGCGGAAGCTCCTATTGATTTAATGAGCCATTATGAACTTCATAAGGATAGCCTTCAAGATGTCCGTCTAGTTGCGATGGATGGCTTAAAAGAATCAACGGTGAGCCGTCACGTGGCAGAACTCTTGTCTGAAGTTGGTGAACTTGATGATGAGGTTGACCAGGAGAAAAAATCGTCCTTCCTCGCTAAAACAGCTAAATTAAGCACTTTTTTTTAAGGATGGAAAGCACAAGGACTTAATTACCCTTGCAGTTGATAATGATGAAGCAGGTCACACCTTTATTGAACGGTTGACCAATGAAGAAATTGGATTGACTACAGATCTCCCCCCGAGATTGGAAAGCCAGGACAAGATGGACTGGAATGATTACTTGAAAGAATCTAAGCTCTCAACAGTTAAGACACAAGAAAAAGCTCTTGACCGAAATCAAGAGCCGTCTAACACTGGGGGCGAATTGTTCAATCGCAATTTCAGTTCTTTAGAAACCAAAGTTTCAGGGATAGCACTGCAACCCGAAGAGTCAAAGACTCAACCTGCATTTCCTACCAATGTTCAATTACATTTTAACATTGACAAGTCAGTAAAGTCAAGTTATAGGTTACGTCATGGCTACCAATACCCTGAAGATGTGGACATAAGGACTTTAAATAACTATGCGGATAGCTTGCAACGGTCAGCACAACAGTATTTAGATAGATTTGCAGGCCAAAAAATCATCTACGCTTTTAACGAAGATAACCAACTTAACTTTTTGGAGGTCAGCTTTGAAAAGAGACACTGGATGCACCTAACAGGAATAATGCCAATATATCATGAACAATTACCTTCAGTTGCAGAAAAATTTATTGATGAAATTGCTTCAGGTCAACTATCATTTCAGAATGTGACACTTGGTCGAGGATATAACGATAAAATAAAAGTCTTGCCAATGTTACCCGAGCTTCTTGACTCCAAAGCCTTCACCTTTAATGACTTAAGCTCGGTTCAAAAATTTAAACGCTTGGAGCTAGAAAAAGGAATCAAACCCGAAAATGAAGACCTCATTTTAGCATTAAAAACGGATGATAATTCAGCAGTTCCTGCTTCATTGATGAAGCTAACTTATAAAACATATCAGACAATTGAGGCATCCCAAAGAACAGTATTAGGTGTGTTTGCTGAAAAGGATAATCATATTAAAACACTATCCATCAATCATGATTTTATCAAGGATAATGGAAAAGAAATGCTTGAAACTTTGCAAAAAAGTCGAGAGATAGAACCCTTTAAAGATGAACCAAATTTACAAAATGGAGGTCTAGCTATGGCAGACAATAATGAACCAAATTTGAGAAATCGCTTTGAGCAAATTCTCAGAGAAGATGAAGAGAAAAAACAAGCTGAAGCACGAAAAGAAGAGCTTGAACGTGATTCAGATGGCGATGGTATTCCTGATGAAGTTGAAAAAGCTCAAGGGACAAGTCCTTTTAATGATGACACAGACGGTGACGGAAAGTCAGACCAGGAAGAGGTCAGTTATGGGTCAAATCCGATTGACAGCAATCATCCAAATAATCAAAATCAACCTTCACCTGAACCACAAAAAAGCATTGCTGAACTGATTCAGGCAAAAGACAGTAAGGGGCTTTCTCAACTTTTGAAAGATGGCGTTAAAGACTATTTTCAGTCTGACACTTACAAACAATACTTGACCACAATGAGTAAATTTCACAATTACTCACCGAGAAATATTCAGTTGATTTTAATGCAAAACCCTGAAGCTTCTCACGTGGCATCCTTCAAAAAGTGGAAGGATGAATTTGAGAGAAGTGTCAATAAGGGAGAAAAATCATTACGGATTTTTGCCCCTATAACTCTAAAAAGACGAGACCCTAAAACTAATGAACCACTCTTAGATGAGAATGGAAATGAACAAACATTTATGTCTTTCAAACTTGTCCCAGTCTTTGATGTCTCACAGACAAATGGAAAAGAATTACCCAAACCAATCTATGAACTTGAGGGGACTTATGAAGATTATGGCAATCTTTACAAGTCAGCTAAAGAGGTATCTGAAGCTAATGGTGTTCCCCTTTCTTTCAGCAAAGACACCAAAGGCTCTAACGGTTTTTATTCCGTAAACAACAATGAAATTGTGATTAAGCAAGGGATGTCTGAGCAACAAACACTAAAAACAATTTTTCATGAAATGGCACATTCTGATCTACACAACATGGAGAAATTACAAGAAACTCCTCTTAAAAGAAGTACCGCAGAATTACAAGCTGAGTCAGTTGCTTTTGTGGTAGCTAGTCATTATGGGCTAGATACAAGTGAGTACAGTTTTGGCTATTTAGCAACATGGACAGATGACCCTAATGGACTATCTGACCTAGAAGGTCAAATTAAAATTGTCCAAAAAGAAGCAGATAGTTTGATTTCAAGAATTGATAAAACCCTTGAAAAGTATCAAACTAAAGAACTGACCAAGGATGCCTTTCAAGAAAAACTTGACCGCTTGAAAAACCAATCTAAAGAAAAAGCGAGTGACCCTAAAGAGAAAGAGCAGGCGAAAGATGCTCCAAAAAAAGAGCAGAAGAGCGACAACGAGATGAACCTATAAACGATCTTGTCGCTCAATTATCCGCAGGCTTTATGAGTCGCAGAAAACAAACGGAGGACTAAAACATGAATGACACTATTGAAACAACATTACTTCTCAACTTGTTCTATTTAGAGAATGGAACGTACACAAGAAATGAAAGCTTTATTGAAGCCAAGCGCAGAAAAGCCATCGCCCTTTTAGATGAAGATGCGGACGAACTCAAAAGCATTGACCCTGACTTAGCTGAAGAATATCAAGAAACAATTTCCTATCTTGACTCTCTTTCAGATGAGGACTACCAGTCCTTAAAAGAGGAGTTGCTTCAACAAGTTGAAGTCAACTAAGGTCTGAAAGACGACTAGGGGATTGGGGATTTTCCCCAAAACTTTGAAAGATTGACCGACCCCAAATTGGCAGAATTGCCAGTATTTGGGGTTGGAAAAATCTTTTAAATTTCGCAAGGTGGTACCACCTTGCTATGCTTGCCAGTTTGAAAAGTATAGAGGGCTACGGAACAGATGTCAAGTAAATTGAAAGAGGAAAAAAATGAGTGACGAAAAGAAATTATACCGACAAATTCAAAAAAAGATGCGAGTGACACCTCAAGAAAACGATCTTATTAAGCAGAGGATGGCGCATCATAATTTTTCAAATTTCAACACCTACGCTCGTTATATGCTTTTGACAGGCGAGGTTGTCACGGTTGATTATTCGGAGCTGATAAAATTAAGAACGGAGATAAATCGTATTGGTACAAATATCAATCAGCTTGCAAAGTACGTCAATACAACTGAAGAAATTACACTTGAAAACTTTCAAAATTTGCAGGCTTCACTTGCAGAAGTTAAGCGGTTGATGGATGACAGTTTTGATAAAGAAGTGGCTATGATTGAAAAAATGATGAGAGACAGAAGGGAGTAAATTGACTTGGTTGTTACAAAAGTTAAGCAGATAAAATCGGTCAACAAGTTAGCTGATGGTATCAAGTATATTGAAGATGGTGCTAAGACTATTGGAACAGAATTGATTGATTCTGATTTGAACTTTCCTGTAAAGGTTGTAGATGGTCAGATAGTCTCTCAGCTAGTTTCAGGAAATTTGGTGATTGATGTTGAGTCTGCTTATTCAGAATTTATGATGTTGAAGCAACTTGCCAATTTGGAAAAAGGAAGACCAATCAATAATGAAGAGTTGGTAAAAAATGATGTTTTGGCACACCATATCATTCAGTCCTTCTCCCCAGAAGACAATTTGACACCTGAGCAAGTACATGAGATAGGACGGAAGACAGCTCTTGAGTTGACAGGTGGCAATCATCAATTTGTCATTGCAACTCACATGGATAAGGGGCATCTTCACAATCACATTTATATCAATTCTACTAACTCGGTCACACTCAATAAATTCAGATGGCAAAAAGGAACAAAGAAAGCCCTTGAACAGATTTCTGACAAGTATGCAGACCTGGCAGGTGCAAAAATTCTTGACCGTCAAAATCAATTCGGTCACAAAGAATATTCAGCTTACCAAAAAGAAAATGTTTTCAAGTTAGAAATTAAATCACGGCTTGAGTTTCTCCTGAAGCATTCAACCAACCTTTCAGATTTTCAAGAAAAGGCAAAGGCGTTAAATCTTGCAGTTGATTTTACGGGGAAATATGTCAAGTATAAATTATTGGATAAAGACCAAAAACGAAATACTCGTGACAGAACTTTATCTAAAAAGGGACGGTACTCTTTAGAACAGATTGAGGAGCGCCTTGCTAAAAATGAAATTGTCTATCCGTTGGAAAGTATCAAGAGTGAGTATGACAAGTTACAAGCTGAGAAGGCAGAAGATTTTGAAATACGGGTCAAGATTGAACCGTGGCAGGTCGAGCATGAGACGGACACAGGTATCTATCTTCAAATGCAATACGGTATTGCCAACAAAGGTACAGTCAAAATCCCTAGTCGCCTTGTTGATAGACAAGAGGATGGAAGTTTTGATGTTTTTATCAAGAAGTCAGATTTTTTCTATTTCATCAATCCTGACAATTCGGCAAGCAATAAATTCATGAAAGGGTCAACGCTTATCAATCAACTTGCCCACGAAAGCGGAGAATATATCTTAACCAAGAACCCTAACATTTCTAAGTTGGATTTGTTGGTCAAAGAATATAATTACCTGGTTAGTCACGGGATATCTGATTCAGACCAATTCCATGAGTTACATGACCGCTTCCTGGGACAGATTGAAGAAACACAAGAGTCACTTGATAGATTGGATGAGAAGGTCGAGCGACTCAATAAAATTGCTTCAGCGCTTGAAGATATTCACGCAGACAACCCGATTGATGCCAAAGTAGCTTATCAAATTTTGGAAGAATTGAACATTTCACCTTCAGTCAATCCTAAAGAAATTGAAAAGCAGGTGGTCGAGGTCTCCATCGAGCGAAAAGCCCTGAAGGAAAAATTTGACAGTATTGTTAAAGACTTTACTCAGTATGAACGCCTTGAGAAAAACGCTCAAGCAAGAAGACAAGCTGAAACACAAAAGAAGAACTAGAGAAATAAAGAAAAGTAGTTTTCATCTGAAAACTACTTAGGTAAATTTGTATCTATATCGTTATAAAGTTTTGCAATCTCTCTAAATACAGCATAGCTATATTCTTGTTGAACTTCATTTCCTGAATATAGTGCTTTGGCGAGATTAAAGACTTTGCTGACATCATAGTTGGAATAAATGGTATCAAGACCATCATCAAAGTAAACCTCAGATGCATAGCTCCTGAAAATGTTGTTAAGTTTTTCTTTTATCTTATCTGCAAATTCTTTGTTTCCGTTCTTTTCGCATTTAATAATGATTTCATCAATTTCAGCAAGATTGGATTGGAATGTTTCTTTTTGAGACATGGTTGACTCCTTTGTTTGTAGTATAAGGTAATTATATAATAATCAAAAACATATTTCAAAATTGAAATTTAATAAGGACAATAAAGTATAGCCTATTGACCGCTTACCGTTTTCTTGATTTTAAAGGGATGAGGGGGCGGACAATAGGGTTAGGCAAAATAGAAAGGAGAAAAATGGTAAAAATTGGATATGCAAGGGTCAGCACGACTGACCAAAATATGGATAGACAACTGGATCAACTGAAGCATATTGACAAACTCTTTCAAGAGTCTATCAGCGGTGTCAGCAAAGACCGCCCACAGTTAAAAGCCATGCTTGACTATATCCGTGAAGGGGATATAGTCGTTGTGACAGAGCTAGAACGACTTGGAAGAAATAACCAGGAGCTAACTGAAATCATGAATCAGATACAAACTAAAGGGGCTACCTTGGAAGTGTTAAACCTTCCAACCCTTCGAGGGATTGAAGATGATAACTTGAGACGGCTTCTAAACAACTTAATTTTAGAGCTTTACAAGTACCAGGCACAAGCTGAAAGGGAACGTATCAAGGAACGTCAAGCCCAAGGGATAGCTATTACAAAAACTCAGGGCAAATACCAGGGCAGAAAGGCACTCTTTACTGAAGACGATAGCAGACTAAAACACGCCTTCGAGCTTTACCTTTCAGGAAAGTCTGATAAAGACGTGGCAGGCTTAACAGGCATAAACGAGCGAACATTTAGGCGCTACCGTGAAAAATATCAGATAAAAAGATAGTGATTTATATCATGATTTTAATAGTGATAAAAATATTGATTAAAATCATGATTTTTATATTGATTTTTATCATGATTTATATTATAATAGAAGTATAGAAAATGGAGGGAGAAAAAACAAATGAAATTACTTAGTTTTGTTGCCATCAAGGGTGGAGTCGGTAAAACCACTTTAGCTCTTCTAACTGGTCAGTATTTAGCTAGTAAAGATCATAGAGTTTTATTTATTGACCTAGACCATCAAAGTAACCTAACACACTTTTATGACGTTTACGAGGATTCAGGAACGGTTGCCAATGTCTTTACTGGTTCAGGAGACGTGAACATTTTATCGGTTGCGCCTAACATTGATTTAATTGCAGGTTCTATGAGACTAGATGAAGCTGAAAGAAGACTTGAAACCAATCCTAATCAGAATATGTTTCTGTATGACTGGCTAGGTGAGAACCTGGAAGCAAAGAACCTGGCACAGTACGACTATGTGATTTTAGATTGCAGACCTGACTTCGGGATTGCTACAAGAAATGCTATCGCTGTTAGTCATGCTCTTTTCAGTCCTATTACGCCAAGCGATTTTGCTTTTGAAGCGAAACAAAATCTTGAAGTCCGTCTTGACGAGTACAGAAAAACAGAAATTGTACGTCCAAGCCGTGAGTCTCTAATTACTGCTAAACTCTACTTTTTGCCTAACATGATAAAGCATAATACGGCAAAATCGAAAGAGTTGTTATCTGTCCTTGAAAATGATGACAATGTTGTTGGTCAAATTCCTCAAAAGGAATTGTTTAACCGTGCATCAAAAGACAATACTGTTATTGACATCATGGCTGACCAAACATCACGAAACGAACACAAGGCTTTCTTTTCAGCTTTGGAAGAAACACTGATCCAAATTCAGACCGTTTCGGATAACTCCTGATATCAATCAATATAAAAACCATGATTTTAATCAATATTTTTATCACTATTAAAATCATGATATAAATCACTATTTAAAAAGAGGTATGCAATGGCTTTTGAAATCAAAAAGGACAAAATTAGTAAAGCGTTAGGCGAGACACTACCGTCAGTCCCTAAGGCAAAATCACAAGGGCGAAGAGCAGGTCGTCCATCAGGGAAGACCAAACATCCTTATCAGTTCACCTTGAAGCCCCAAAATCGAGAAAAGCTAGATAGGATTGCAGAGCAAGCAGGATATAGCGGAGCATCAACTTTCCTTGATGATTGGATTGAGAGTTATATTGAGAGTTATGAAGAATAATCGTCAATATTTTAATCACTATTAAAATCATGATAAAAATATCTATAAATATTATTTACGCAGGTGACCTATGCAACCAACCTATGAAATTGATAACCCCAACCTTTCCTATCAGACTAAACTTGACTTATGGCAGACTGGCTTTGGTCTTCAGCAAGTGGACGGTCTTGAGCCATCACGCTATATGGTTGAATTGGCTAAAGAGCAGATTGAAGGTAAGATTGAGTATCAACAAATTTATGACCAAATTACCAAATACCATGAAGAGACTGATGATAGCACGAAAGAAGCTGATATTGTCTCTTTAAGGATTGTAGAGCTGTTATCAAGCAACGCCTTCAAGTTTGCCCCAACCACTCTAAAATCAATCCATAAAGAGCTATTCTTTGGCGTTCTAAGTCAAGGTATCCCTTTAGGAGAATATCGCCATTATAACATCACTAAAAAAGAGCCGATTTTAGAGGGAGATAGCGTTATCTATGACCATTATCAAACTATCTCGGCTAGCTTAACCTATGATTTTGACCAGGAGTCACAATTTGACTATCGAGGGAAGACACCTGAAGAAATGGTCAAGCACTTGAAAAAGTTTGTATCGGGAATTTGGCAAATCCATCCGTTTGGAGAGGGAAACACCCGAACTGTTACGGTCTTCATGATTAAGTACTTACGTTCACTAGGCTTTGAAGTTGATAATAGCCCGTTCAAAGAGAATGCACGTTACTTCAGGGATGCCCTGGTTTTGGACAATGCAAAATTGCTGAAGAAAAATCCTGAATACCTGGATAGATTTTTTGAAAATCTATTGTTAGGTGGTCAACACGAGCTATCTCTAAAGAAAATGTATCAAGAGGTTTTACCAACTGCATCCGCTCCAAAGAACCAAAAAGATCAAGGTTTATCACTTTAGATATTGATTTTAATCACTATTAAAATATGATATAAACCAATGTTAAAATCACTATAAAAATATAGACCCTTCCGTTTGGAGAGGTCTTTCTTCTTGTCTTGTTTTTGGGGTATAATAGGCGGTAGCGATGATTGAGGTGACAAAAATGGATATAACCGTGTTAGACGAAAGAGAATTTTCAAGGCAATTGAACCAAAATAATCAACGGGCTTTTCTGAAGATGATTGAAAACTATGAAAAATTCATTGCCCCTAGTATGCGAGCGCAGGGGTACAAAAGAATCAATCAAAAAGAGCGGACAGTTATTTTTTCTTTTGGAGAAATGACCTTTTCACGTAGCAGATGGAAGAAAGATGACACCATCCGAATCCCTGTTGATGAAAAGCTAGGACTAGAACCAAGGTCGAGGTTTTCTCAGGAGCTACTTTACCAGGTGACCAAGCTTGCTAATTTTATGCCCTATCGTAAAGTTGTATCGGTGATGGAAATGTTAAAGGAAATCTATATCACCAAGAATACAGTTCAGCACGCTTTAGACGTGGCAGGTGAACTCCTAGCTGAAAAAGAGGAGTACGACTCCTTGTCAGCTTCAGACTGGTCTGAAGATAACCAGGACAAAGTGAGAGCAAAGAAAGTCTATATTGAAGGTGATGGGGTTTGGGTCAAACAGGCAATACCTGACAGGAAAAAGAAGTCTATTGAGTTAAGTCATTTTGTCGTCCATACTGGAAGCAAGAAGGGGAAGAGGAATATCTTAAAAGACAAGATAGAAGTTATCTCTACACGCTGTCATAAAGCCAAAGATAGACTAATGGATTTGTTGACTAGGCATTTTGAAATTACTCCCGAAACGGTCATTGTGACTAATTCTGATGGTGGTAAAGGCTATTCTCCTACGGACTTTAAGGACTTAGTTAGTGCTTTTAAGCCTAAAGAGCATTTGCACTTTTGGGATGCTTTTCACGTGAATCAATCCCTGAAAAAGAATTTACGTACTTTTCCTTTAGAGCTGACCAAACAAGCCTTTAAAGCGGTCAAGAGCCGAGATAAGGGTTTACTAGAAACGGTACTTGATACGGCTGAATCTTTGATTAAATCAGACAAAAAATTAGAGTCTTTTCAACGCTTCAAAAGACAACTTCTGAAAAACTTTAAATATACTGATCATCCTGAGAGCTTTGGACTCAGTAGCAAGGGTATTGGTATCATGGAATCTCAGCATCGCAAAGTGACGTATCGAATGAAAAATAGAGGTATGTATTGGAGTGAGAAAGGCGCTGATACTATGAGCCAAACCATTCTTTTAAACCATACAGGAGAATTGAGAGACCTCTTTTTTGGAGAGTGGAGGAAATCCTACCAAACAATAAAAGACCAGGAAAAAGATTATCCTGGTCACTTTTAACATACTCAAAAATCAGATTATACACTACCACAGGTCAATCGCTCAAACCGAAAACCGAAGTATTGGGGAGCTCTTACCGATGAAAGGGATTGAAAATCATATGAAACCATGATTTGTCAAGCATTTTAGAAAAAAAAGTTTAGGAAAATGCTTGCATTCTCCTCCCAAAGTGGTATAATGGACTTATAGAAAAAACACGAACAAAAGGCGCTGAGTGCTACTAACACTCAAACGCCCACCGATTAAACAACCGTTCCTTGTTCAATCAGTTTAAAGCTATTGTATCATCAAAAGAACAATAAATCAAGACTGGAACAGGAAAAAGTTGAAAGTTTCGGTCTTTTATTTCCGTTCTCTTGGTGATTTTTCATTTTCTCCCAAAAACAGACACACTCCACTTAGTTAGAGGGTTAGCAAGTTTTCCCTTTTTGTGTTATAATATTAGGGATTGAAATGAAAACGGAGAATGAGAAAATATGGCTTTAACAGCAGGTATCGTTGGTTTGCCAAACGTTGGTAAATCAACACTATTTAAT
>CAKMOM010000075.1:0-24994 GCA_927910965.1 uncultured Streptococcus sp. | reverse complement strand
TCTATCTCTGTGATAGGTTTTCTTTATGGCTGATTTATACTCAATGAAAATCAAAGAGCAAACTAGGAAGCTAGCCGCAAGCTGTACTTGAGTACGGTAAGGCGACGCTGACGTGGTTTGAATTTGATTTTCGAAGAGTATTAAAAGACCAAACGCAAGAGTGCAATTAAGACCACCCCAAAGAGAACTGTTCCGACTAGATTGCGGTAGCGAAAGGCTACCCAAGCCGTTGGAAAGACGGCTAAGAAGTCTAGCCATTTAATTTGAGGAAGACTCCCAACCTTGCCTGTCACTACGCTTGAAAGAATCAAGGCAAAGATAATAGAAACGGGCAAGAATTTCAAAAAACGCTCAACGATTGCAGGCAAGCCCTTATACTTGACCAAGATGAAGGGAATCATACGGGGAATCCAAGTCACTAAGCCAGAGAAAATAACTGCTAATAAAAGATACTTACTGACCATCTAAAACCACCCCCATTGTACAACCAAGTAGCGTCGCAAACAGAACAGCTAGCGACTGAGACACCACTGTTAAGAGTAAAAAGAAGGACACCGCAACAACTGCTAGGATAATGAGCAGATTGCGGACAGGAATCCGTCTTTGCATAATCTGGAATTGCGAAGCAAAAATTCCGATAAACATCCCAACCAAAGCAAAGTCTAGCCCAAAGATTTCTGGATTTGGTAGCAGACCACCTAGAGCCGTTCCAACCACTGTTCCCACAAACCAAGCCACATAGCTGTTGAGATTGTTTCCGTGCATCCACATCGGATTGACCTTGTCTGTATGGGCCAATTCGCCCATCAAAACGCCGTAGGTCTCATCTGTCAAGAGACTAGACATACCAATATTTTGCCAGAGACTGGTATGACGGAAATAGGTCGATGCGTGTAAGCTCAGCAAAAAGAGACGCAAATTAATCAAAAAGACCGTCATAGCAATAGCTGCCACAGGTGCTTGAACCGCAATCAGTGCCAACATGGCAAACTGGGCACTCCCAGCATAAACAAAGAGGCTCATCAAGCCCATCTCAACAGGTGTCACATAGGGCGCACCAATAATCCCACAGGCCAAGCCAATACTGACATAACCAAGGGCCGTTGGCATGGCCGCCTGCGCCCCCTCCCAAAATCCTTTTTCTTTCATCTTTCTCCTCATATTGTCTTAATAATACTCAATGAAAATCAAAGAGCAAACTAGAAAGCTGGCCACAGGTTGCTCAAAACATTGTTTTGAGGTTGCAGATAGAAGCTGACGCAGTTTGAAGAGATTTTCGAAGAGTATAAGTAGGCTGAAAAGGCTCCAGCCATAGCATGGACTATTATAACACATTCAGGAAAGAGAAAAAAGTCTGCTGATTGTAATCAGACAGACTCCATTTTATTCTTATTTAATCTTGAAGAATTGAACAATTGCCACAATACCTTGATAAATAAAGACAAAGGCAATGGTGTAACTAATATAGAGACCGGTCATCAATGGGTGTCCCATCATGATTAAACCTGCTACGATTCCTAAAATCCCCATCCAAACTAGAGGGGTACCTACCGATTTATCCGTCTTACGAACCTTGAAACCAACGATAGTTTTTGTAATACCATTGTCAAGGCCCATAAAGAAATGATAAATGGTACAAATGTTACCATTTCAATAAAGCTACCTGAGAACAAGGTAAGAGCGAGGATGAGGGTAACAATTCCTCCAAATAAATTCCAGCCATGCTTTTCTTCTGATTTGAAGTATTGTACAATCTCAGAAATCCCTTGAACTGCAAATACAAGTGCAAACCAGAAAGTCATGGAAGCCAAGCTAATAAGAGGATGTGCAAACATATTAAAACCTACAAAAACTGCAAAAATACCCGCAATTAGTAACAACCATTTCCAAATTTTCGACATTATTTTTCTCCTTTTTTAGAGGAATCTTCCTCTAGTATTCCATAAATCATCATATCCAAAACCTGTGATAATTGATGTTCATATCCTGAAACCAAGTTAGATAGAGGTCTGATTTCCCTGAAAAATTATGATACAAAACTCCTTTGGCAATACCATCCACTTTACAAAGTTCATTGATGACAAAACCTTGATAGCCTTTTGTAGCAAATTCAAACAAAGCAGCGGTAATGATTTTCTCTCTTCGTAGTCTTGTTTTTTCTTCTTTTCTCATGTATTTACCTCTACATTTTTTAATTATAAACCGATTGGTCTAAAATGTCAAGCAACTTTCTCAAAAATTTAACAGTCTGCTGATTGTAGCCATCATAAACAGACTGGAATCCAGTCTCAAACATATAATATACACATTCTTCGCTAAATGTTTTCACGGATATTCAAGAGTATGATAAAGGCAGCTAGAAGAAATAGCAATAAAACAAAGCTAACTGCCAGAGTTCCAAAGCTAGTAGCAATGGTTACCAAAGCTATTGTAAATAAGCTAGGTAAAACAACTGTAATGGCGCCGATAGAGGATTGAACTGCTCCCATTGACTCCTCAGGTATTTGTTTAAAAATGAGTTCCTGTAATCGAGGAGAGAGGATACCTGCGAAAAAGGCATCCAAGGCACTAAAGATAAGAATCCAGTCAAAACGAACTGCCACAAAGCCAACTAAAAGGAGTAATTGGATAATAAGCGAGGCATATAGGGCTAGTTTTATGGAGATTGTATTCTTCAGATAGCCACTCACAAGGCTTCCGACAATAAGGGCTGACAATTCAAGGGTGGATAACAAGGCAAGAGATTGACCTGTTTGTAAATTCAAAAAGGGCTGATTCCTCAAAAACAGAGTAGAAACAGGAACTGTAACATTTATCACTGCTTGACTAATAGAGATAATAAACAAAACCAAGAGCACCTTATTCATATTCCATATCAATTTTGATGATTGGAGCAGATGCTGGCAAAAGGATTTTACAGAGAGTCCTTCTTGATAGCTAATCGTTTTTTCTACTTTCAAGAGGTCTGTTTTTATGAAAAGAATACCTAAAAATGCGATTAAAAAGGTCAGAGCATTCAGTAAGGAAATAGACTGGATAGATAGAATACCTAGTAAGACTCCTCCTAGAATATTACTGATTGTTTTCACTAAACTAACAGTTGACTGTTTAAATCCAATAGCTTCTGCCAGATGGTCTTGCCCAATAATTCTAATGAAAATCGGAGTGAGCATGGCGCCTGAAAAATAACTCAATGTGTCAGATAAGAGGTTAATCAGACAAATAAATGCTACTAATAACAAGGAAAAGGACTGCCCTGAAAGTGATAAAGAAACGATAGAGTAAAGCAAAAATTTTGCAAAACTAATCATTGTATATTTTAGGACACGATGATGTTGAAAATCCGCCAAAAACTCCCAGAAAGATTTGCAGAACTTGAGGAAGGGTTTCTGAAATCGTGATCAGTAAAATCGCCAAAGGGGCAAAAGATGCATCTGCCACATAATTCAAAAAGGCCAGATAAAAAATCGTATCCCCAACCGTTGAAATCCACTGGTTGATGGTTAATTGCCTAAAATTTCTATTTTGAAGAAATACTTTCATCACAACTCCTTTTAAAGTTCCAGTGTATAGAAAACAAGACTTGGTTTAATATTGAACTCCAAGCCTTGCTCATATTCAGATTCATCCATTATATGATGTTCATGCCGTATTTTATAATAAATCATATCTTAAAAATACCAGACCACACTATTCCCTGCTTGTATTTAGCTTCTTTCTTTTGGACAAATTTTGCTAAATCCAACAACTCTGTCGGCGGTTCACCTTTAAAGCTCAACAATTCTTTAGAGACGGCAAAAGAAAGACGTACAGCTAACAAATCTTCATTAGTACTAGAGAACTGTTTTGCTGTTTCCAGCAATTGCTTCCTAAATTCTTCCGTCAAGCTAATTTCTTTATTATTGTATAGGGAATGAATTAACATTTGTAACTGACTTTGTTTTTCCATCGTTTACCTCATTTTATCTAGGACGCCAAGTTTCACTTTTAGTCCAGCCATTTACAGTATGCTCATAATTAAACATATACTGTACGAATTCCCATCTATAAACCACTTCTGCGACTTAGGATCTGCTTGAAGTGCTTTACAAGGATAGTATAACACGAAAATTAGCTTATTTTAGAAAATCGCATATTTGATATTTTTTCTTATAGAAATTTCAGATTTGCAATTGTTGACTACTCAATAAGTTCTTTGTATTGCTTCAAACGCAATTCGAAGAGGGCTAGCAATTGTGGATTTTCTAATACTTGCAGAGATTGGATAAATCTTTCAATCTCTTTTTGATTGCTTCCTTTGGTTTGAAGGAAAATCTTCATTTTCTTTAAAAACTGCCACAATACTTTTTCAAAAACATCGTATGGACGAAGCATGCTCTCTAGCTCAGCTTCAAAAATTGGGATATAAGAGAAAAGTTTACGCTCCATGAGTTCTGATATAATATTCAGAAATCCACTTTTCATATACAATCGATTATGTACCAACTCTTTAAATTCCCTAGATTTCTCAATTAAAGCGGTCGATAAAAATATCAAATCTTGATTGCTCAAGAAGGGCATGGTATTGCAAAAGAGATAGAGTTCAAACCAGGTCCAAGACTCAATAGCATAGAGATAGATAGTCAAAAACTCGCTATCCTCCTCTGCTAGCGGATAGCTTTTATCTAAGGAATGGATAGCATCTTTAATCACAATGGCATTCAAACGACGATAGGTCTCTGCCATCTGTTCTTGCTTGATTTTCTCCAACAGTTGCTCTAAGCCAGCGATATCTTGGTGGGCAAAGCGATCCACAACCTTTCTGCCAAATCGCATATGTGGAGATTCTTGATAGTTGTTGAGTTTGTGCCCAAATTCATCAAAGGTCACATTTATCCCTTGGATAGCTAGGATTAGCTTGTCCGCAGATAGCATAGACTGCCCTAGTTCAAACTTGGACAACTGAGAAGCTGTTAGTCCCTCACAGGCCACATCTGACTGCTTGAGTTTTCTCGCCAAGCGCAATTCCTTGTAAAATTCCCCCAATTCCATTCTCTCAATCATCTGACTACCTCCTAGCTTTTGCATATTATATCATTATTTTTATGGTTTTGTCAAAATATTCTGACATTTAAGAGAGCAAAAAAGCCAGCCCTAAGCTGACTCTTTATTCCATGGTATCAAAAGCGAGACTTGGTTTGGCATTGAGGTCCAAGCTTGCAAAGTTTTCTTTGTTCCATTCGCTGACGCTGGCATAGGCAATCATACCTGCATTGTCTCCGCAGAGGCGCAGAGGTGGAATGATGACCTTGACATCTGCGATTTCGGTTGCTAGGCGTTCTCTGAGACCTTTATTGGCTGCCACACCACCTGCCACGACTAGAGTTTTAACAGGGTATTTCTCCAAAGCCTTCTTAGTTTTTGCCATGAGAATATCCAGGACAGCTGCTTGGAAGGATGCACACAAGTCCTCTGTAGACAGACTTTCTCCCTTTTGCTCGGCATTATGGTGAAGATTGATAAAGGCAGATTTCAAACCTGAGAATGAAAACTCCAGATTATCTTCCTTAATCATGGCACGAGGAAAGTCATAAATATCCTGCCCCTGATGAGCCAGCTCGTCAATCTCACGACCGGCAGGATAGGTCAAGCCCATGACACGGCCGACCTTATCATAGGCCTCACCAACCGCGTCATCTCGCGTTTCCCCAACAATCTTGTAGTCACCAGCCTCCGAAACATAAACCAACTCTGTGTGTCCACCGCTGACCAAGAGGGCTAGCAAGGGAAACTCCAAAGGCTCCACGCTCTGAGCTGCCATAAGGTGACCAGCCATGTGGTTAACGGGAATCAGCGGAAGTCCATGTGCCCAAGCAAAGGCCTTAGCAGCTGATAAACCAACTAGTAAAGCTCCCACCAAGCCAGGTCCATAGGTAACCGCCACAGCTGTTACATCGTCTTCGGTAATCCCTGCTTCTGCCAACGCCTCCTCGATGCAGGCTGTAATGACCTCGACATGGTGACGACTGGCTACTTCTGGCACTACGCCCCCAAAACGTTTGTGGCTCTCAATTTGACTAGCAATGACATTAGACAAGAGCTCATCGTCGTTTTTCAAGACGGCGACACTGGTCTCATCACAGGATGTCTCAAATGCTAAAATATATCTATCCTTCATCTATTTCTCTCTTCATGATAATGGCATCCTCGACTGGGTCATGGTAGTAGGCCTTTCGCTCAGCGATGACTGCCATCTTTTCTTTCTTGTAAAATGCTTGTGCTCGGTGATTTGACTTTCTGACTTCGAGGAAAATCTCCTTGTCTGTCGGCAATTGAGCAAACAAGGCTGATGCAATTCCCTGACCCTGATAGGTTTGTTTGACAGCGATTTGCAGGACTTCTGCCTCAAAAAGATTCTCCTGCACAGCTAGAAAGCCAATCACTTCTTCCCCATCATAAGCTAGAGCATACCAAGTCTGGTCTTGGGACAGGTCTGCTTGGATTTGTTCCAGCGTCCAAGGACTGACTGGGTAAACAGCTATCATAACAGCGTAGATGGCTTGAGCCAGATCAGGTTGCTGGTGAGTTCGTTTGATTTCTATCATAGGCGTTTAATGTAGGACTTACCAGACTCGGTATGGTTCTTGAGCCAGTTTTCCTCAGCCTCAACACGCTTGAGGTAGTTCGGCACAAAATCATGCAAGGAGTCTGCTTCCTTGTCCCAAGCCAAAAGAGCAAGATTGGCTGCATTAGGCAAGGTTTCTTTGTAATTAGTCCTTGGCAAGTGTTCTTGAATCTGCTCCACAAAGGGGGCAACTTCTCCGACAAAGGTTACCTGACTAGCACCCTTAACTTTCTCTAACACCTCTTCAAAAGATAGGTGCGCTTCTGGCATGACAGGTTTGGCATTTTCATAAAATCCTGCATAAACATTGTTGCGACGCGCATCCATCAAGGGAACGAACAAGCCTTCTTGTTGGTAGGGCACCAGAGCCAAGAGGCTAGACATACCAACTAACTCAATGTTCAGGGTATGAGCCAAAGTCTTGGCAGTTGCTACCGCGATTCGCAAACCTGTGTAGCTACCTGGCCCTTCCGCCACCACGATTCGGTCCAAATCCTTGGGTGTCCAATCCAAACTTGCCATCAAAAAATCGATGGCAGGCATAAGGGTAATACTGTGATTTTTCTTAATATTAATCGTCGTCTCGGCAAGAACCTGCTTGTCCTCTAAAATAGCGAGAGAAAGAGCCTTGCTGGACGTATCAAAAGCTAATACTTTCATAACACATTCCTATCTTTTTGTCTGCTTACTATTATACTACAAAAGCTGGCACATGGGAATTTTCTTTGCCCCCAAACAAAAATGCCTATACTTAGCTAAAAAATAATTTAAAAAATGCTCACTTTTCCTTTTCTTTTCCGAATATAAAAGTGAACAAGAAAAAAGGAGGAAAGTTCAATGACAAATTTTGACGTTCTTGACAATCAATTTTTATCCTTATCTGAAAATGAATTATCAGATATTGATGGCGGTCTCGCTCCCTTGGTTATCTTTGGAGTAGCAGTATCTTGGAAAGCTATTGCAGGTGGAACAGCACTTATAGGTTCTGGTTTGGCAGCTGGTTATTTTTTAGGAGGAGATTAATATGATGAAAGATTTGAACAACTATTGTGAAATTTCTAATAAGGAATTGCAAGAAATAAAGGGTGGTTTTGGTGTAGGTGTTGGTATCGCTTTATTTATGGCAGGTTATACCATTGGAAAAGACCTTCGTAAAAAGTTTGGTAAGTCATGCTAGATAAAAAACACATTTTTAGAAGGATAAATTTTATTATCTTTATCTCTTATAGTTTGCTCAGCATTCTCAATGATTTAAACATTACTACTATCCCTTTACCAATCGATTTATCTGTTTGTATTGTTTTGTTTTTAGTCTTCAACTCTATTTTTGAGCAGAAGAATCATTAATATAAAGCTAATAAGCTCTGAAAATTCCATTGTCATGTCATTTTAGAAAAATGCAAAGACCACCTCATCTTGATAGATGGGGTGGAATTTTCTTTGCCCCCAAACAAAAATACCCCAGCAGAGCAGGGCATCTAAGCATTTAATCCAAAGTAAAATATAAACCAAACTACATAGGTTACGAGGAGGAGAAAAAGCGAGTAGAGAGTCACAAAGGTAATTTTCCACAAGAACTTGGTTTGTCGTTGTTCCAGTTTGGCAAATAGAAGATTCCCTCCATAAACGCAAGCAACAAAAACAATAAAAGCTACTAAGCGAGCTCCGATAGCAAAAGCAAATAAATTATACATAGGGCAACCTCCTTGACTTAAAAACTATAGGGAATTGTGACAATGATAAATTCCACTTCCATTATCAAAGTAACATATTTTCTTTATTTTTGCAAACGCTTACCAACGAGTAACCCTATGACTTTCTCGTTTCCGTCTTTTACTAATTTTTCATTTTGTGGTATAATTGAAATAATTGTAACGAATCAAGGTCAATCTAGACAAAAATGGAATGAAATCAAGCAATTCTCTGCTAAAAGTTTGGAATAAGCTGACCTGTAAATAGAAAGGAACTATATGATTTACAAAGTTTTTTATCAAGAAACAAAAGAACGTAGCCCACGCCGTGAAACAACACGCGCACTATACCTAGACATCGATGCTAACTCAGAACTTGAGGGCCGTATCGCTGCTCGCCAACTTGTCGAAGAAAATCGCCCAGAGTACAATATCGAGTATATCGAACTCTTGTCTGACAAATTGCTAGATTACGAAAAAGAAACTGGCGCCTTCGAAATTACGGAGTTCTAATATGGCCTACACTCTTAAACCTGAAGAAGTCGGCGTTTTTGCCATCGGTGGTCTGGGAGAAATCGGGAAAAACACTTACGGGATTGAATACCAAGACGAGATTGTTATCGTCGATGCTGGGATTAAATTCCCAGAAGATGACTTGCTGGGTATCGACTATGTCATTCCTGACTACTCATACATCGTGGACAATATCGACCGCGTCAAGGCTGTCTTAATCACACACGGACACGAGGACCACATCGGTGGGATTCCTTTCCTACTCAAGCAAGCAAATGTCCCTATCTATGCTGGACCACTTGCCTTGGCTTTGATCCGTGGGAAACTCGAAGAACACGGCCTCTTGCGCAACGCCAAACTTTACGAAATCAACCACAATACTGAGTTGACCTTTAAAAATCTCAAGGCAACTTTCTTTAGAACGACTCACTCTATTCCAGAACCTTTGGGGATTGTCATTCATACTCCTCAAGGGAAAATTGTCTGTACGGGTGACTTCAAGTTTGACTTAACACCAGTTGGTGAACCAGCAGATTTGCACCGTATGGCAGCTCTTGGTGAAGACGGTGTACTCTGTCTCCTGTCTGACTCGACAAATGCAGAAATTCCAACCTTTACCAACTCTGAAAAAGTCGTTGGCCAGTCCATCATGAAGATTATCCAAGGCATTGAAGGACGTATCATCTTTGCATCCTTTGCCTCAAATATCTTCCGTCTCCAGCAAGCAACAGAAGCTGCTGTTAAGACTGGACGCAAGATTGCGGTCTTTGGTCGCTCTATGGAAAAGGCCATTGTCAACGGAATCGATCTTGGCTACATCAAAGCTCCTAAGGGAACCTTTATCGAGCCAAATGAAATCAAAGACTACCCTGCAGGCGAAGTTCTGATCCTCTGTACAGGTAGTCAGGGTGAACCTATGGCGGCCCTCTCTCGTATCGCCAACGGAACCCACCGTCAGGTGCAACTCCAACCCGGCGATACTGTTATCTTCTCTTCTAGTCCGATCCCTGGAAACACTACTAGCGTCAACAAGCTGATTAACATCATTTCTGAAGCTGGTGTCGAAGTTATCCACGGTAAGGTTAACAATATCCATACATCTGGACACGGTGGCCAGCAAGAGCAAAAACTTATGCTCCGCTTGATTAAGCCAAAATACTTCATGCCTGTTCACGGTGAATACCGCATGCAAAAAGTCCACGCTGGGCTAGCAGTGGATACTGGTGTTGAGAAGGACAATATCTTTATCATGAGCAATGGTGATGTGCTTGCCCTTACTGCTAACTCAGCTCGTATTGCAGGCCATTTCAACGCCCAAGACATCTATGTCGATGGAAATCGTATCGGTGAAATCGGTGCTGCCGTACTCAAAGATCGTCGTGATCTATCTGAAGACGGTGTCGTTCTGGCAGTCGCAACTGTTGACTTCAAGTCTCAAATGATTCTGTCTGGTCCAGACATCCTCAGCCGAGGCTTTGTCTACATGAGAGAATCGGGTGACTTGATTCGCCAAAGCCAGCGTATCCTCTTCAATGCAATTCGTATCGCACTGAAAAACAAGGATGCTAGCGTGCAATCAGTCAATGGTGCCATTGTCAACGCTATTCGCCCCTTCCTTTATGAAAATACAGAACGTGAACCAATTATCATCCCTATGATCCTCACACCAGATGAAGAATAATACTCTTCGAAAATCTCTTCAAACCACGTCAACGTCGCCTTGCCGTACTCAAGTACAGTCTTCGGCTAGCTTCCTAGTTTGCTCTTTGATTTTCATTGAGTACAAGTCAACAAAACAGCCCCGTCTTCGGAGCTGTTTTTTCTCTATGCTTTCTTTTCTTGATTTTTAGAAATACTACGATTTTTACCTTCAAGATACACCATCAAAATAGAAATATCTGCTGGGTTTACTCCCGAGATACGGCTGGCTTGACCGATGGTTTCTGGATTGATGAGTTTGAACTTCTGACGGGCTTCGGTTGCGATAGAATCAATGTCATCCCAGTCGATATTGGCTGGAATGCGTTTTTCTTCCATGCGTTTCATCTTGGCAACTTGGTCCATGGCTTTGGAGATATAGCCTTCGTATTTGATTTCTGTTTCAATCAATTCGACAATCTTGTCATCCAAGTCCTCTGCTGCTGGTCCGATGAAGGCTACCACATCTTGGTAAGAAACTTCTGGACGACGAAGGAATTCCTTGGCTGTCACTGCATCTGTCAACGGCTTGAATCCCATTTCCTCAACCTTGGCATTGGTTTCCTTGACTGGCTTGAGTTTGATGCTGTCTAGGCGCTTCATCTCATTGTCAAATTGATTTTTCTTGATTTCAAAGCGATCCCAGCGTTCATCATCTACAAGGCCAATCTCGCGTCCCATCTCAGTCAAACGCATATCAGCATTGTCATGGCGGAGAATGAGGCGGTATTCAGCACGACTGGTCAAAAGGCGATAAGGCTCAATCGTTCCCTTGGTCACCAAGTCATCAATCATCACCCCGATATAACCGTCACTGCGCTTCAAAATCAACTCAGGCTTGCCTTGGATTTTCAGAGCCGCATTGATACCCGCGATAATCCCTTGGCCAGCAGCTTCTTCATAACCTGATGTTCCATTTGTCTGACCAGCAGTGAAAAGTCCTGAGATTTTCTTGGTTTCCAAAGTCGCACGCAACTGGTGAGGCAAGACCATGTCATACTCAATGGCATAACCTGTTCGCATCATCTCTGCATTTTCCAAACCTTTGATAGAATGAACCAGCTCACGCTGGACATCCTCTGGCAGACTGGTTGAAAGTCCTTGAACATAGACTTCCTCTGTATTGCGCCCTTCTGGCTCAAGGAAGAGTTGGTGGCGTTCCTTGTCCGCAAAGCGCACAATCTTGTCCTCAATCGATGGACAGTAACGAGGCCCCACTCCCTTGACCACACCTGTAAACATAGGCGCACGGTGGAGGTTATTTTGGATAATTTCATGACTGGTACCATTGGTATAGGTCAACCAGCATGGCACTTGGTCCTTGACATAATCCTCATCACGTGAAGTGTAGGAGAAGTGATTCGGTGCTTCATCTCCTGGCTGAATCTCTGTCACGTCGTAGTTGATAGAAGAAGCCTTGACACGTGGAGGGGTTCCTGTCTTGAAACGACCGATTTCGAGGCCCAGTTCCTTGAGGTTGTCAGCAAGGTTAATAGAAGCCAAGCTGTGGTTAGGACCTGATGAGTACTTAAGGTCTCCGATGATAATTTCTCCACGGAGAGCAGTTCCTGTGGTCACGATAACAGCCTTGGCAGCATACTCTTGATAGGTCGCCGTACGCACACCGACAACCTTGCCATCTTCAACCAAAATCTCATCAATCATGGTTTGACGAAGTGTCAGGTTCTCTTGATTTTCAACTGTCTTGCGCATCTCCTTAGAGTAAAGTTCCTTGTCAGCCTGCGCACGAAGGGCACGGACAGCTGGCCCCTTCCCTGTATTGAGCATCTTCATCTGGATGTAAGTCTTGTCAATGGTCTTGGCCATCTCGCCGCCGAGGGCATCAACTTCACGCACAACGATCCCCTTGGCAGAACCACCGATAGAAGGATTGCAAGGCATGAAAGCCAGCATTTCAATGTTGATAGTCGCAAGCAAGACCTTACAACCCATACGGCTGGCAGCCAAGGAAGCCTCGACCCCAGCGTGTCCCGCACCAATTACAATAATATCGTATTCTTCAGTAAAATTATAAGTCATGTTTCTCTCCTATTTCTCAAGATGGATGTGTCGCAGTTGGCCGTCCCAATCGGGTAGGGCTGTTTTTAGAAAGGCTGGAACTAGATTGATACCCTTAAGCTTGTCTAAGTCAATCCACTCACAGGGCTGCGTTTTTTCGTCTTCCTGCATGGTCAATGGAGCATCTTCAAGCAAATCCACCAGATAATGAAACTCGATATTGTGATAGGAAACACCGTCCTGTTCAAAACGATTTTCAACCACGAAAGCTAACTGCCCAGCTTGAGCTTTGACACCCAATTCTTCCCTCACTTCACGGACTACTGCGTCTTCCGTTCTTTCATTGACTTGAATCGCACCGCCGATAGTGTAATACTTGCCCTTGTCTTTGGTGACTAGAAGTTTGCGATTTTGTAGAATCAAAGCTGTCGCCCGAACTCCAAAAACCGTATTTCCTACTTTTGTCCGAAAGTCTTGCTGAGTCATTCTTGTCCTTTCCCTTAAACGACACAAAAACAGTCAAAACTCCAAAGAAGTGCAGGACAAAAAAGCCTGCAACATCCATGAGCTTTGACCATCATTTCTATTGCTTTTATTATTGTAGCAAATTGAGAAAATTTGTCAATCTAAATGTACTGACAAACTTGTCCATCGCGGTAAGCATTGTCAATCAAACCACCACCTAGACACTCTTCGCCATCGTAAAAGACAACTGCCTGTCCTGGCGTGATGGCGCGTTGTGGTTCCGCAAAGATAACCTCTGCCTTGTCTCCTTTGACATGGACGGTCACCTTCGAATCAGGCTGACGATAGCGGAATTTAGCCGTACATTCTAGCGTAAACTCCTCTGGCATCTCACGAGTAAAGTGGACTTGGCTAGCCTCTAGGCTGGTTGACATGAGCGAGTCATGGTAGAAACCTTGGCCGACATAGAGGATATTCTTGCTTAGGTCTTTTCCGACAACGAACCAAGGAGCATTATCTCCACCGTGTTGTCCACCGATACCAAGCCCGCCACGCTGACCAATCGTATAATACATAAGACCTGCATGCTCGCCCATATCGCGACCATCCACAGTCATCATGCGGCCTGGCTGAGCTGGCAGGTAGTTGCTGAGAAAGTTTTTAAAGTTCTTTTCTCCGATAAAGCAAATCCCTGTCGAGTCTTTCTTCTTAGCAGTAGCAAGACCTGCTTCTTCTGCGAGTCTACGAACTTCAGGCTTTTTCCAAATGTCCCAAGGGGGAACATGGTTTTTTTGGAGTTGTTCTTGCGAAAAGTTGACTGAGGAAATAGGTCTGGTCCTTGCCATTATCCACGCCGCGAAGCATGTGAACTGTCCCGTCCTCATCACGCGCCACTCGGGCATAGTGCCCAGTCGCAACATAATCTGCGCCCAAGGTCATGGCATAGTCCAAAAAGGCCTTGAACTTGATTTCCTTGTTGCACATAACATCTGGATTTGGCGTGCGCCCTGCACGGTATTCCGCTAGGAAATACTCAAAAACACGGTCCCAATACTCTTTTTCAAAGTTGACAGAGTAGTAGGGAATACCAATCTGATCTGCCACCGCAGCCACATCCTTGTAATCTTCGGTCGCCGTACAGACGCCGTTTTCATCTGTGTCGTCCCAGTTCTTCATGAAGATACCGATCACATCGTAGCCCTGCTCCTTGAGAAGAAGAGCCGTCACCGACGAATCAACACCGCCACTCATCCCCACGACAACACGTGTTTTAGAGTTATCACTCATGGTAAGTCTCCCATCTATTCGTTTATTCACGATTGAAGGTCGTGTGTGCTTCACGATTGAAGGTCGCTTGAGCAGTATTCATTATAACATGCTTGGTTAGAGAAGACAAGAAAGAGGCTGATAATCTACGAAGCTCTGATATTCTCTTTCACTAACTACCTTTTATAATTTAAGTCAAGTTAGAAGATTTTTGACAACATAGCTACATCCCTTTTCACAATTCAATGACACGATGACATTGTTGGGCTACATAAGCATCGTGGGTCACAATAATAACTGTTTTCCCCTCGCGATTCATCTCTAAGAGAAACTTCAAGACTAAATCTCTATTTTCAGGGTCCAGCGAACCTGTCGGTTCATCGGCTAAAATCAGCTGGCTGGGTTTTAAGATGGCTCTAGCCACTGCAATTCGTTGTTGTTCGCCACCAGACAACTCGGAGACCTTTTGATGCAACGTAGCTGACAAACCTACTCTCTCTAAAATCTCTTCCACCTTTTTGAGCTTGTCTTTCTTAGACAATTTCACATATTTCAGTGCCAGCATGAGATTGTACTCGACCGTTTCATCATCAATCAAGGCAAAATTTTGAAACAGATAAGAGATATGTTCACGGATTATTGTTTGTGCCTTGGCAGAATTAACCGCTAGATTTGTCTGACCAAAAATCTCATACCGTCCACTATATTCACCATCTATCAAACCTAATAAATTTAACAAGGTCGACTTGCCACTACCACTTTTTCCAACGATGGCAACCAAATCTCCCTGATCAATCCTGAGAGATAAGTGATCCAAAATCACTTTTCCTCCAATGGTTTTGGTAATATTTTCTAACTCAATCATAAGATGCCCCCTTTCAATAATTCTACTAGACTTCTTTTCTCCATCCTAGAAGCCAAGACTAGCACAAATAGTATATCCAGACATGTAAAGCCTGCAAACAGCAGGAGTGGCAAGAGCGCATGGGCAAAGAAAATCAATACTAGAAGAGGGAAACTATAGCCCAGCAAGAGCAGAACGAGGAGAGGGCGGTAGCGATCGACCAGTTTCCACCCCATAAATTTCTTGGTAATGATGTCCCTGCGCTTCAATAAGAAAGTTGTTACTAGTAAGAAGTAGGAAATCATCATGCTAAGGAGACCAAACAAAGCAAAGAGTATATTAAGATTTCGAACTGCATCTCGATAAGAATCTACTTTCTCTTGTTGAATGGCTTGAATCGATGAAAATTTTAAATAATTCCCATCTGATAATTTCTCAACTAACTCCGTAATCACTTTTTGATTTTGTTCTGTATTTTCAACTTTCATCGGGTTATTTAAACCTGTCGTTGACAAACGAGTCTTTTCTTCCCACATCATGTCTTGATCATTTACTAGACTAATGATTGGATTGTGGAGATTTTCCTTTCGCTCATTATTATAAGGGAAGAAAGACCAATCTCCTTCATAGTAGGCAATTTCTACATCCATATCTTCTATTGTTTGCTTTTGCTGATCTTCATACCTCATAGAAAGATAGGCGATGGATTTTCCCAAGAACTGATTCTTGCCTTCTTGTCCTTTATCACTGGCTGGCAACAAGATCACCTTTTTAGTGCCGATATCAGGTAGCTTAAAGCCCTGACTTTCTAAAAATTGACGGTTTGCATAGTAAACATCTACCTTATCAGGCAGTTGGTACTGCTGTACTTGTTCAGCTTTGATGACTGGTTTGATAGGAAGACTCGCACTTCGCACATAATTTACTTGTATTTTTGCTAGCAAATCTTGATAAAATTGGTAGAAATAATCTGTAGATTTCCCTGAACCTGCTAGCTCTTCCTGCCACAGGTTATCATTAAGTTTGAAGGTTTCTAAGGTCAGGTAATTCCCTTGGCTTACCCACTGTTGCTGATAAGCAAGTTCTTTGTTTTCTTGTTCTAGACTTCTGCCTACCCCAATCAGTAAAACCGTCAATAAAATAGTTGTCCCTATTTTCATCACATAATTGAAGATGAGACCAAGTTTGATAGATGAAAAACCTTTCAACATGGAGCTGACTGTCATTTTCTGAATCATTAGGTAGGTCAGCCAACTGATGAACAAATACAACTGTAAAAGCAGAAATTGGGATAAGAGTAAACTTGGGAACAAAAGTTTTGGTCTGTAGTCCAGCACTAAAAATAGTCCCAAGTCAATGATAAGACTTCCACCCAAGAGAAGATAAAAATTAGTTTTTACAAAACCAGCTAAAATCGCCCCGCTTTGAAAACCAAGTAACTTTTGAACCCCCACTCGTTTCATCTCCATCATCGGCTGATAAACTGTTACTAACACAAGAAGTAAAATAGCCAAGACAAAAACAATGGCAGATAAAAGCAAATCTCGATTTATGACTTCCACTGCACTTTTATAGGTAGGCTCTAGCAAGGTAGCCTGGTCTATCTTGAAAAAATCGCTCCATTTCTGTACAATCCTATCCTTATCCATCTCTTGTGTAGAAGTTATCGTATAGCGACCATTTAAACTACGAGATGTATCCTTGATATAGGTTTGAAAAGTTATAAGCTGAATAGGCTTGGCTTTTAGAAAGGTCGGTATCGTACCAAGTTTATTAGAAATTTCTTTATTACTGTAGACTCCTTCACCATCTGTGGTAAAATCAAGAGAAGAAATCCCAAACTCTTGGTAGGGGAAGGTATCTTTATCAAAAACACCAGACTTGATTACCTCATCACCACTGTCTGTTTTGATGATGGAGACTTTGTACTCCTTTGATACATCCTCAAAAAATCGAAGAACAGACGCTGCAGGTTCGTTAATATCTTTCAAATACAAATCCAAAGAATCTACAGTCTTTCCCATTTCCCGAATCCGAACCGCTTCACGTGTGTAGTTTACATTAAAAACAAAAAAAGTGGTACACAGCAACAGCAGAAACATACAAAGATGACTGATTTTTTTCATAAAAGTACCTCCACTAAAGTTTTCCCTCTCCTAATAGGAGAGGGAAAATTTCACTTAAAATCCATAGAAATATTCTAATCCTGTTGGCGGAATTTTATTAAGGGAAGCTTGAGCCCAAACCTCGGGATCTTCACGATCCTTAGAGATTCTACCTCCATGCTTGACAGTTGCTGTATGAGATCGAGTAGAATGTAAATAATCAGAATATCCAAAAGTTCCTGTCCAACCTACTCCATAGTTCCATTGACCACCCTCAACCCATACTGCTTATCGAGAGCTGTTCCGTAAAAACAGCTATAGTAATTTATCAACAAGTATCGTAGTCCATTGGACTCACCTTCCTTTCATTTTTACAACTAGCGCATTATATCGGCCAGTTCCATGGGAAAACCGTAGCAATGCTGAATAAGAAAGCAAGAATAACTAAAAAACGAAAAACTTTTTTATTCATACTCTTTCCCTCCTATCTGTATTTCGTATCTATAGTATACCTCTTCTTTACTCTATTTTAAAATTAGTTAACTTTTTTCACACACTATTTTAGTTTTCTTTTTTACTATTTCTGTTACTATGATACAATATTTTTAACTAGATTTTATTATTTGTTAACTTTTTTCACTAAAAGGAGAAAATCATGCGTTATGATTTTGGAAAGGTCTATAAAGAAATACGTGAGTCAAAAGGATTAACCCAAGAAGAGGTCTGTGGAAATGTCATCTCAAGAACCAGCCTATCAAAGATTGAAAGCGGCAAGGCAACTCCCAAATATGAAAATATGGAATTTCTTCTCCGTCAAATCAATATGAGTTTTGAAGAGTTTGACTACATCTGCCATCTCTATCAACCGAGCCAACGAACAGAAATCATACAAACTTATCTTAATATGAGTTCTATCATTGGCAACAGTAGTCTAGTTGATTTTTTTGAAACATGCCAAAACTATCTCAAGACCCATCATGACCTCCCTATAGAAGAAATCAGGGATATGCTGGAAGTTGTCATTCATATCCGTCAACATGGTACAGAGCAACTATCAGACCAAGTGAAACAGACTATCAAAAAACTTTGGGAAAAAATTGAAAAACAAGATACATGGTATGAAAGTGACCTAAAAATCCTCAATACCATCCTTTTCAGCTTTCCCATTGATCACCTCCATCTCATTACTGGAAAAATCCTGCAACGCTTAGAAGTCTATAAAAACTACCAACATTTATATGACTTACGAATGGCAATCCTACTCAATCTGTCCACCATTACTTATATCATCAAGACAAAAAACATGTGTCAACAAATCTGCTACACTTTACTGGAGGATGCCAAGAACAAGAAAAGCTACGATAGGCTTGCTATCTGCTATGTCCGTATTGGGATTTGTACAGACGATTCTAAACTTATCCAAAAAGGGTTCTCCCTTCTGGAGCTAACCGAAGAAACTTCTATGCTGTCTCATCTCAAAAAAGAAGTAGAGACCCATTATCAACCGAAGGAAAGAGAAAAAAGCTTAGCTTCTAAATAAAACCACACTGTCATTCCAATCTTGAATACAATCAAGTTGAAAGAAACACTGTGTGGTTTTTGAATGTTTGAACGTTCGGAGATTTGTTTTTTAGGCAATTGTCTATCAGAATGTTCGATTATCTGTCAATAATCCTAGAAAATCTTGTCGTTTCAAGTCGGAGAAATGTTTGGTAGAAAGACTTCCTTTTTGAAGTCCATCATCTCTAACCTGTAAATAATAGCTATGTTGGCTTGTTTTAATTGTCAAAAAATCGCCAAATACAAAAGCTCTTTTCCAGTTGCGAATCTCAAATTCTTTCATCTCTGATTTTGGAATGCGGATAAGTCCTTGCCGCAAATCGCGATGATGCTCATTTGTGAAAGTCATCCCATTTCCAAGATTTCTTATTAGCAATTCATCTGATGTTACCATCACTAGTGCTATTTTAGTTAAGAGAATTTCAACTGTTGGTGGTAAAATCGCTAGATTAAACCAAGGGTGTAAGTAGCGATAAGCTAAGAAATAGTTAGGTTCCTCACCCAATCCTAGTTGTTTATATAAGGTCTTGACTTCACTATCTAACCTCGCTTCAAAAGACACATCTGAATGCTCCTCTTCCTTCTTCTGATTAAAATAACGCATCCAGACTAGGAAAGCTATAAAGACTAGGACAAATATTCCTGATAAGATATATTTTAAATTGTAGTTCATCGCTTAACCTCCTGATTCACTACTCCACCTAAAGCAGAAGAGTCATATTTATTTTTAAAATAGTGCCATCACAACTTTAAATAAGACTGGTAAGATTGTCAAACTAGAATTCTTTCTTTTCTAGCTACATCATAATTCTCGACTAAATACAAAGTTAAGGTCACTGAATTTGTCAACGCTTGCACACCTCCCGTTTCACCTATATTATAAATCAACATATATAACCTGTCAAGCAATTAAAGCAAATATTAAATGTTTTCAAAAAGAAGAATTATAGTTATATTTTACACATAAAAAAAGATAGCTTTTGCTATCCTTATACATTATCTGACTGCTTATCCATTAGATATTGTTCCACCTTGAGCGCCTTGACTTCATTATTTTCAATTAGATAAAGCACCTTAGCTTTCATATAATAGTCCTTAGCAACAGAGATATCAAGATCTTCTGTTACATTTCCCAATAAACAATATAAATCTGCTAACCTAAAGCTACTATGATATTTGTTACAAAATTCAATTATCTCCAATAATAGCGCTCTGGACTTATCCATCTCCTCCTGTTTCCAAAGGTGGTAACAATAATTGTATTTTATTTTGATATACAACTCAATTTGTTCACGCACACTAGTATCGATTTTTGAAAGGGCTACGGAAACCTGATCATATAGTTGCTCAAATTTCTCCTTATCCTCATCATAGCCTAAGAAAATCAGCAGGGTATTCAAAATATATAAGTAATCCACTTTATCAATACTAATCCTACTAAGGATGTCCTCTATTTTTGAAATAGCTAGTTTTAATTGATGTTCACATTGATAAGTTAGAATGGCATCTATCCAGTCCAGATAAATCTTTTCATCAAAAGATAAAGAAGTCTGTTGCTTTCTCTCTCCCTCAAAAGCATATTTCAAAGAGGCATAATCTTGATTTTCCAATAATGTTTCAGACAATCTCTTGAAAGCAGACAAGCCTAGAAACTCTTTCGAAATTTCTCCTGAAAAGAAATAGTCCATATTTAAGCCCATTTTTTCAGATAATTTATATAACAAATCTGCTCCTGGCATATATTTGCCTTGTTCCATTCGACTTATCTGAGTTTGTTGGCAAATTCCTTCTGCCAACTCTTTTTGCGACCACCCCAACTCTTTTCGCTTATTTTTTAATCTTGTTGCTAATAATGCATGCATGCTAACCACCACTATTTATATTCTATAAAAACATTATACTACTTTTTTGAGAAGATTATATCAGATTGTCTACATAGTGTGAACAGGATTCTAAAAAGGAAAGAAAAAAGAGCTATTCAAAGCTCTTTCCCCTATTTCTTAATACCAGCCGTTGTTAAGCCAAAAGTTTTTAGCGGCTGACCATGAACCGTAACGTCCTGCAACGTAAGCATCTGCTACACGTTCTTGGTTTTCAGCTGAGTAGTCACCGTTCAAGTATGAATCTGTCAATTGGTAACGTCCAATGTATTGGCCGTTTGTAGCTGTATAGCTACCACCTGATTCTTTTTGTGCAATCCATTCTTTAGCTTCTGCTTCAGATCCACTTACAGTTGCAGCTGGTGCTGAAGTTTCTGCTGCAGCAACAGTTTCTTCTGCTACAGGAGCGCTTGCAGCTGGTGCTGCTTCTTCTACTACTTCTGTAGTTTCTGCTACTGGAGCTGAAACAGTTTCATCTTGAGCAGCTGGTGCCGCATAAGTAGCTGGCGCTGGTGTTGCAACAGGTGCTACAGGACCATCGATAACCAACTCTTGACCAACATAAATCAAATGAACGTTGTCGATGTGGTTGTTTTCTGCCAATTTCTCAACAGTTGTGTTGTGAGTTTCAGCGATTTCTGAAAGTGTATCACCTTCTTTAACAGTGTAAGTTGATGATTCTTGAGCAGATACAAATGATGGAGCAAATACTGCAAACAAGGCAGCTACTCCTGCAAGAGTTGTTTTAATCTTTTTAGTTGTTGATTTCATATTTGAAAATTCTCCTTCTTTCTATAGTTCTATCATACCCTTTAAATATTACCGTTTCTTGACACTTTTATGTAGAAATATTACAAAATTATTTTTTATTTCTCTAAATAAGCCATTTTTTGTTACAAAAGATGCTTTTTTATGCTATTTGTAGTGTAAAAAGGTTTTCATCCACAATTAAAGCCAAGACCTTCATTCTTTGATATAATAGAGATAAGAATTTTTATAAGGGGAAACTGATGAAATCACTTCGTTTTCAATCTGTCTTTGATATCATCGGACCAGTTATGATTGGCCCATCTAGTAGCCATACAGCTGGTGCTGTTCGTATTGGGAAGATTGTCTCTTCCATTTTTGATGATACTCCGACAGAAGTCGAATTCCAACTATTTAACTCATTTGCCAAGACCTATCGTGGTCACGGAACAGACCTAGCCCTTGTTGCAGGTATTTTGGGCATGGATACAGATGATCCTGAAATCCCAAACAGCCTGGAAATTGCCCACAAGCGTGGCATCAAGATTGTCTGGACCATTCAGAAAGACAGCAATGCCCCTCACCCAAACACCACTAAAATTACCGTCAAAAATGCTCATAAGACCATTAGCGTGACTGGTATTTCTATCGGGGGAGGAAATATTCAGGTAACCGAACTCAATGGCTTTGCCGTCTCTCTCAATATGAATACACCGACTATCATCATTGTTCATCAAGATATTCCAGGTATGATTGCCCTCGTAACAGAGGCCCTTTCCCGCTATGGTATCAATATCGCCCAGATGAATGTTACTCGTGAAAAAGCTGGTGAAAAAGCCATTATGATTATCGAAGTAGACAGTCGCAACTGTGATGAGGCCATCGAAGAAATTCGTAAAATCCCTCATCTTCACAATGTCAATTTCTTTAAATAGGAGGAAGCATGTTTTATTCTATCAAAGAATTGGTCGAGCAGGCAGAACTAGACTTTCAAGGAAATGTCGCAGAACTCATGATTACAACAGAGTTTGAATTGACCGGTCGCGAACGTGAAGAAGTCTTCCTTCTCATGGAACGCAATCTGGAAGTCATGAAAGCCTCTGTCCAACTTGGTCTCAATGAAAATAAATCTCGTAGTGGCCTGACAGGTGGAGATGCTGCCAAATTGGATCACTACATCAAAAACGGAAAAACTCTGTCAGATTACACAATTCTCTCTGCTGCCCGAAATGCCATTGCAGTCAATGAACACAATGCTAAAATGGGCTTGGTTTGTGCCACTCCGACCGCAGGAAGTGCTGGCTGTCTGCCTTCCGTTCTCACTGCTGCTATTGAAAAATTAGACCTCAGCCACGAGCAACAGCTGGATTTCCTCTTTGCTGCCGGTGCCTTTGGACTAGTCATCGCAAACAATGCCTCTATCTCAGGTGCTGAAGGTGGTTGTCAGGCCGAGGTTGGTTCGGCCTCTGCTATGAGTGCTGCAGCCTTGACTCTAGCTGCCGGTGGAACACCTTATCAGGCCAGTCAGGCCATTGCCTTTGTCATTAAAAATATGCTAGGCCTCATCTGTGACCCTGTTGCCGGCTTGGTTGAAGTTCCCTGTGTCAAGCGCAATGCCATGGGAGCTAGCTTTGCCTTCATCGCAGCAGACATGGCCTTGGCAGGTATCGAATCTAAAATTCCTGTGGATGAAGTTATCGATGCCATGTACCAAGTAGGAGCAAGCATGCCAACTGCCTTTCGTGAAACAGCTGAAGGTGGACTCGCTGCCACACCAACTGGTCGTCGTCTCCAAAAAGAAATTTTCGGAGAATAAGCTTATCAAATAGGAGAAACCATGACCTCTATCACAGCGATCTTTTTCGATCTGGACGGAACCCTCGTTGACAGTTCTATCGGGATTCACAATGCCTTTGCCCATACCTTTAAGGAGCTGGGGGTGCCTAGTCCTGATACCAAAACGATTCGTGGTTTTATGGGACCACCCCTCGAAAGTAGTTTTGCGACCTGCCTTCCCAAAGAACTAATCTCTGAGGCAGTTCAGATATACCGTTCTTACTATAAGGAGAAAGGCATCCATGAAGCTCAACTCTTTCCTCAGATTGTAGTCTTGCTTAAGGAGCTATCAAGCAAATATCCTCTTTATATCACCACTACAAAGAATACCCCTACCGCTCAAGATATGACTAAAAACTTGGGAATCCATCATTTCTTTGATGGCATTTATGGCTCCAGCCCTGAAGCACCTCATAAGGCAGATGTCATTCGCCAAGCCTTACAGACACATCAACTAGCACCAGAACAGGCCATCATCATCGGAGATACCAAGTTTGATATGATGGGAGCTCAAGAAACAGGCATTCAGAAATTGGCCGTCACTTGGGGATTTGGAGAGCAAGCAGACTTGCTAAACTATCATCCTGATTTTATCGCTCACAAACCCATAGAAGTTTTGGAGTATTTTCAATAACATAGACTGGGCGACAACCCCATTTCAGAAGAAAAGAAAGTAAGTCTCTACATAACAAAACGCATATTACCAAGGTTTTTCTGTACTGACCCCAAAAAGTTAGACAAATAATTATTGAAAGGATTTAGTTCTGTATTGCACAGGACTGAGTCCTTTTAGTTTAACCTTAATTCGTTTGTTGTTGTAGTAATCAATATAGTCTACAATGGCTTGTTCCAATTGCTTAAGCGACTGAAATGACTTCTCATAACCATAAAACATCTCCGATTTCAGAATGCCAAAGAAGGACTCCATCATACCGTTGTCTGGGCTGTTACCCTTGCGCGACATAGATGCTTGAATTCCCTTACTCTCTAGGAACCGATGATAAGAGTCGTGTTGGTATTGCCAACCTTGGTCACTATGGAGAATCGTATCCTCGTAGTGTTTCTCTGTGAAGGCCTGTTCCAACATCGTTTTTACTTGTTCTAAGTTAGGTGAAGTTGAAAGATTATAGGCGATAATTTCGCTATTAAAACCATCTAAAACTGGTGATAAGTAAAGCTTTTGAGTACTTGCTGGAATGGCAAATTCTGTCACATCTGTGTAGCACTTTTCCATTGTTTTAGAGCCTTTAAATTGACGTTGAATGAGATTCTCTGCCTTCTTACCAACATCTCCTTTATGAGAAGAATATTTTCGTTTCTGTCGCACTTTAGCTTGTAAATTGAGTACTTTCATCAAGCGTTGAACTCTTTTCTGATTTACCAGATAACCACGATTTCTTAGTTCTAAATGAATCCGACGATAACCATAATTTCCCTTGTGTTCGATAAAAATGGATTGAATTTCAGCTTTAAGCTCTTGGTCCTTATCTGGTTTGTCTAGTTGTTTCAAGTGATAGTAGTAGGTCGAACGAGCTAGTTTAATGGCTTTTAGAAGAATATCTAACGAAAACTCAGTCATTAATTCTTGAACAATTTCTGTCTTTCTTCTTTCTCTTTTTTCTCCTTCAATCGGAGTTCTCTCAACTTTTTTAGGATGGCATTCTCCGCTCTCAGGTACTCATTTTCTGCTTGAAGACGTTCTAATTCTGTCCTCTCTTCAGGTCTCTTTTTTGGCTTACGTCCCATTTTAGGTACTCTCCCTCTTG